>NZ_JBEZJY010000029.1:0-126877 GCF_040651415.1 Streptomyces sp. NPDC048484 | reverse complement strand
TGCCGGTTCCCGTCCTCCCCGAGCCGGGCGGCCATCGGCTCGACCGACTTACGCTGCCCGTCGATCAACAGCCCGCGCAGATACACCTGCCCCCACCGGCGCTGATCCTTGCGCGCGAACGGCTCGAACACCTCCGCCGCGAACGCCTCCAACTCACCACGCACCACAGCAATCTCGTCCGGAGTCACACCCTCTCAACGCCACACCGGGCCCCAAGGACACGCACCACCACAACCAACCTGACCAAGCCCTACTAGGCGACCGCGGCCACGCCGTCATCGCCTCCACCATTGAGCGCGACCTGGGCGTCCAAATCTCCAGCCTTGATCCTGACGTGCGTCGATGAGACCGCGCCCCGGATCTGGCTCCGCCTTGGGCGGTGCTGGCTGTGCAGCGGGCTTCTTTTCCTTCTCTGGCCGGTGTGGGTGCCAGCCGTCGAGGAACGGCCGCAGTTGATCTCCCGTCGGCTCCGCGTGGAAGTTGAGGGAAGCCAGGCCCTTGCCGCCAAGTGTGGGGTCGAGCCGGTCGGCCTCCGCCCTGCCCCAAGCCGACCACTCTCGCAGTCTCTCGGCTTCGAGGGCGTCCTCCGACGCGGCGGCGGCTTCATCCAGAGCGGCGCAGAACGTCCGGATCTCCCCGGCAGCCTGCCACCTCTCAAGGGCCGTGCCGAAATGCTCGGCCCGTACCGCGTGAACCGCCTTGATCGAAGCCCCGCTGACGGCGGCCTCCCACTCCCGCCGCTCGCGCTCCTCCCGCTCCGTTTCCTGGCGCCTGCGCTCAGCCTCCTGCCGCTCCCGCTCCTCTCGCAGGCGCTGTTGCTCCGCCTCACGTTCCAGCCGAGCCCGCTCCTCTTCCTCCGCGCGAGCCTTCAATGCCCGGAGGACTGAACCGATCTGCTCCTCCAATGGCTTCTTGGCCGTGTCGGCCCACTCCTTCTTCCAGCCGTAGCTGTAGCTGGAACCCGAGTGCTGGCTGACCAGCAGTTCCAGTTCACCGGACGGCTCGGACTTCTGGGCCGGGGTGACACGTTGCCAGTCGTACGTACGGCGGCCCGGCTGCTTGGGGACGTACCGGACCTGCTTCTGCCCCTCGCGGAAGCTGACCTCGTATGTCCTGCCGTGGACGGTGAGCAGTGGCCTCGGTTGCCTGCGCTTCTTCGACACCGCGATCTCGCCGTGGCGTGCGAGGGTTTGCTCAGCAAGGAGTCGGAGCAGCGAGAGCACCCGGGGGAGGATGTCCTCCGAGATCTCGAAGGCGCTGTGGTCCGCAGTGACTGCGGCGATCACGTCCTCGACATCGGTGATCACACGGCTGCGCGCCAGCCTGATCCGGTTCCACTCGGTCTCGTCCTCGCCGGTCACCCTGAGCAGGCCGAGGAAGAAGTCCCCCTTCGCCCGCCCGCTGTACTTCAGGCTGTATCCCTCGGGGGCGCACTGCCGGGCTGCGTCGAATGCCCTGCGGTAGCGGGCCCGCTCCTCGTCGTTGGGGTTCGGGATCCGGAGGAACCGTCCAGCCTGCTGTACCTCCGTGATCAAAGCGGCACCGACTTCCGCCGGCGACTTCCGTGGAGGTTTGACGGCACGCTGTGAAGCTGGGTTCGTCCTGGGTGGGGGAGCAGCAGCGTCCTGCTCGCTGCGACGGGTAGCTGGCGCCGTGGTTCCAGGGGCCGCCGAACGAGGTTTGCGTGGAAGAGGCTCTGGGCGGTTGGGATGGTGCCCGTGCTCCAGGTAGAAACGCCCAGCGTCAGTGATCTCCGCCTTCCACTCGCCACCCCGCCTCGGCATGGTGACCAACCCGTGGTCTCTGAGAGCGCGGGCTGTGACGGCGAGCTCAGGGCTGCCCGAGGTGATGGGCTCTGTGTCCTGGCCGATACGGGTGAGGAGCGCGAGCTGGCGGTCGTTCAAGGGAGACCAAGGGTGCATGACGACGGTCGTACCGTCTGTCCTCACCTCGCCACAACCCGTATGGGATTACTCCTTCATAGGCCAACCATGGGTCGACGCCGGTCAGCATGACTGGGCTGACCCGCACGAAGCGGCATTTCATGACTTTACGCCTGCATGGCCTGTAAGCGGGCCAAAACTGGTGTCCAGGCGAAGCAGTGGAAGGGAGTGCCATGCAGGAGCTAAAACCGGGGTTCGTGCCCGGGGACGGTCGCGGTGAGGACAAGATGCGCGGGTGCATGAGGGCGCACGACGCCTGGGCATTGGAGTTGCCCGTGTTGATGGGCACGATGAACGCGCGGGCAGTGGAGATCGATCTGGGACAGCAAGGTATGCAGGCGGCACTGGCCGTCATCTCGGGGCGGTTCTGCATGCTTTTGCGTCCCGGTTTGAGTGAGCAGGAAACGGCGTTCAGTATTCGGTCGCTGCTTGCTCGTTACATTCACCGGCCCGCCTCCCTCCTGACTCTCTGGCCGGAGCCAGGTGGGCAACGCGTGGTGGTGAAAGAACCAGATGACTCCTCGGACTTGAAGCTGGAGGACCCGCCGGACGTGCCAGCCGACGTTTTGGCTCTCTACGAGGATGGGAACTGGGCGCCGAAGGACGGATGGCGGAGCGACGACGAGGTCCTGGAGGAACTGAAGAAGATCACCGCCGATCACCTGAAGGGCATTGTGGAGTACATCCCTGAGGAGATGTATCCCTTGCCCGACGGACTGGGCGCTGTTGTCGCCGCCGGGTACGACAGCGAAGGGCTGGCTCACCCGTTGGTGTTCCTTCGCGGTGATCTGCCGGTGGGCCTGTGTGTCGATCTCCTCGGCTTCTCCCTCGCACTGGCAGCCGACGCCGATCGGGGTGATCGGGAACCAGACGAGAACGGCATCTTCTACGTCGGTACGGACGCGGGGCCGGTGTGCGGCCCTGGGGTCGCGCTGCTCGGCGCTCTGATGGTCCAGCGCTTGGGGCGACGCCCGGAAGACTGCGACTTCAGGCTTCTCGACCCGTCGGAGGTAGCCGGCCCGGGACACGAACTGGCGGCTTGAGCGTGATTGGGCGTGCTCGGAGGCGCCGGGCTCCTCAGGTGTTCCGTCAGCTCTCCTTTGGGAGCCGAATTCCGAACTTGGCTCCCAAACGGCTCCCAAAACGTCCGCACAACCACTCAGGGGCCTGATCCGCGTCGCGGATCAGGCCCCTGACTTGGTACTTCACTGTCGGGGTGGCGGGATTTGAACCCACGACCTCTTCGTCCCGAACGAAGCGCGCTGCCAAGCTGCGCTACACCCCGATGTCGCTGGGCGCGGGCCACTCTCGTGGTTGGTGCCGTGGCGACGTCGTTTACTTTAGCCCACCGGTGGCCGGAGACGAAATCCGGTTTTCGGGGGGTCGGTGACGTCGTGACCCGGGCCTGATGTGGTCCACGACGACGATGAAGACGGCCAGGGCGTAGCAGGCGACGCCGAGGATGGTGACGTTGCCCAGGACCTCGACGAAGCCGTGCTGGGACACGTCGAGGAAGGGGTACGGGTAGGGGTTCGGCGTGCCCGGGGGCAGGAGTAGGCCTCGGGTCACGGTGAAGGTCAGGTAGGCGACGGGGAGGATCATCCAGGTGGCCGCGCTGTGGAGGCGCAACGCTCCCGCGCGGGTCAGCAGGAGCCAGTCCAGTCCCACCGCGATGGGGACCGCCGTGTGCAGCAGCTGGTTCGTGAGCGCGTGCCAACCGGTGAGCGTCTCGGCGCCGCCCGTCATGGAGAACGTACTCGCGTTGTCGGCCAGGAGCAGGTGGTAGACCAGGCCTGCGCCGACCGTGTAGAGCAGCGTGCAGGCAGTGATGGACGGCCGCAGCGGGTGGCGTGCCGTCCAGGCCCGGCGGGCCGAGACGGTGAACACCGCAGCCACCAGGATGCTGCTCAGGATCGTGAAGTGGCTCAGGACGCGTGACGGGCTGCCCAGGAGCAGAGCGAGTGTCACGCCTGCGGTTGCCGCGAGCGCGACGAGGAGGCGAAGGGCGGCGACCAGGGGGCGGCGTACGCGCGGGATCACCGCGTACGCCGGTACGACGGGGATGGCGGCAGCGGCGGCGCTGGTGGCCATGCCGGGAAGCCTGGGTATGTCCGGGATCTCTGCAGGTATGGGGGCGGTCATGTCCTCACGCTAAGCGAATCCGGCAAATGGGGGTAAATGGATTGAACCGGATGGGTGTCGTCTCTGGGTTCGCCTCTGGTGTCGCCTCTCGGACGGGAAGGGCGGAGCTCCCGCTGCCGGACCAGCGAAGCCGACGCGCTCGCTGCCGGGTCGGCGTCAACGTGCTCGCGGGCGGCCCGAAGTCAGCGCGCTGGCTGCCGGACCGAAGCTCACACGCTCGTGGTCGGCCCGGTCGGCCCGGTCGGCCCGGCCAGTTCGGTTCGGCCCGGTCGGTTCAGTTCGGTTCAGTTCGGTTCGGCTACGCGTCGCGGATCCGCAGCAGCAGGCCGCCGGCCAGCAACGCGGTCGCGGCCCATGCGGCGAGCACACCCAGGCCGGCCCATGGGCCGATGGGTAACTCTTGTAGACCGGCCGTGGCCTGGACCGCGAGTCCGGCGGTCATCGGCGCGATCTGCTGGAGGTGGCGCTGCCACTCCGGGTTGTTGACCACCTGGGTGACGACCGGGAAGAGGTAGAGCAGCCCGAGCACGATCCCGATGGCTGTCGCCGCCTCCCGTACCGCCGTCGCCACACCGAGGCCGAGCAGGGCGATCAGGACGAGGTAGAGGACCGAGCCGACGGCCGCGCGCAGGGTCGGGCCGTCGGCCAGGGACAGCGGGGCGTAGCCGTGCTCCGCGGTGAATCCGTTGCCGGGCAGGATGAAGCGGCCGGCAAGGAGAGAGGCCAGGACGGCGGCCGTCCCGGAGGCCAGGAGGACCGCGGTGAGGACCGTCGCCTTGGCGGTGAGCACGGTGATTCGGTTCGGCACCGCCGTGAGCGTGGTGCGGATCATCCCGGTGCCGTACTCGCCGCTGACGGCCAGTACCGCGAAGACGGCGACGACCGCCTGCCCGACGGTGACGCCGGTCAGGGCGAGTTTGACGGCGTCCTGACCGCACCCCGTGTCCGGGCACTTCACGGCCTTGGCGGTGCCGCAGCCGACGGCCACGGTCAGAGCGACGGCAAGCAGGAGCAGCCTGCCCGTTCCCCCCGCGGTACGCAGCTTCGTCCACTCCGCGCGCATGGCGCGGCCGAAGTTCCCAGGCCACCGGTCGCTGCCGTCCGCCGTGCTTGCGAGTCGTGTGTCGCTCAGGGAAGTCATACGTCCCTCCCGCGCAACCGGAACACGGCCAGCCCGAAGGCGAGCGCGGCGTAACCGCACAGCACGGCGAAACCGGCCCACGGCGCCAGCGGGTAGTAGCCGGTCGACGGCTCGTACACGCTGAGCACCTGTGCGTAGTGCGGCAGGGTCTGCTGGATGGCGAAGCCCGCCGCCGGCGTCACCCGCAGCAGCCACTCCGAGACGTCGGGTGGCAGCACGCCGGAGGTGGCGAGCAGGAAAGGCAGCACGAGCGACGCGATGACCAGGGCAACCGCCGTGGCGCTGCGTCGCAGGAGGGTGCCGACGCCGAGGGCGAGCACGGCGGTCGTCGCGCAGAGCAGTCCGGTGCCGACGACGACGCGCAGTTCGGTCGCCGACGTGACGGGAAAGACGTGGAAGCCTCTGCCGCGCGCGCTGCGTTCCCCGATGGGGACGGTGATCGCGGCGGCGACCAGGCCGATGCCGAACGCGGCGCCCCCGGCCACGAGGCCCTTGGCGCCCAGTACCCGGCCGCGCAGGGGAGTCGCCGCCATGGTCGTGCGCAGCAGGCCTCGCCGGTACTCGCCGGTGATGAACACCGTGCCTACGGCGATCACCACGATGAGCCCGGCGAATGTGCCGACGAGGAAGTTCTCCACGGAAAAGCCGGCGCCCATGACGGGCCCGCCGACGACCGGCGCGATGTCACCGGCCCCGGTCACGGTGAACCCACCGCCGTCGGTCCGGGTGAAGCCGCCCTTGACGGTGTTCGTGTAGCTGCCGGAGGTACCCGCGTCGCCGCCCACCTGTGTGCCGCTCCACCTGCCGTGGGACCAGCTGCCCGTGAGGCCGGGGCGGCTGAAGGCGCCGGTGGCCACGGCGGGACCGAAGCCCACGCCCGCCGCGGTGTCCTGCTTCGCCTCCGGTGACGTGGCGAAGAGCCCGGCCCGTACGGTGCGCGCAAGTCCGGGCAGGTTCGTGCTGCCGATCTTCGTGAAGCGGGAGCCGTCGGTGGAGGTGTAACCGGTGAGGCTGTCGCCGGAGCGGACCAAACGCAGCCAGTACGGGGACTCCTCGGCGACCTTGCCGGAAGGGCCTGCCGTGTCGTGGGTGTAGTCGTACTGCATGCGCACGCCATGCCTGCCGGTGGCCATGACCGCCGCGTACGGGGATCCCTGGGTGAGGCTCTCTTTAACGATGATCCCGGCCTTCGCCCAGGGCTGGGCGCCGGTGCCGCCGGCCGGGTTACCTCCGGCGGGCTTGCCTCCGCCCGGCTCCCCTCCCTCCGGTTTACCTCCGGCCGACTTGCCCCCGGTCGGCTCGCCGCCGGTTCCGGTGTCGGCCCAGCCGGTCAGGGAGCGCAGGGAAACGGTGAGGCTGCCATCGCCGGTGAGCGTCTTGTGGACGAAGTGGAAGCTGTCGCTGACGGCCTCGCCACCGGGGCCTTTCGGGTACGAGGTGGCGGCGCCGGAGCCCTTCGGGTTCGGGGCGCCACCGCCGGAGCCCGCGGGGGCGGCCGTGCTGAGCAGGCCGACCACGATCGTCACGAGGAGTGCCCCCGCCATGCCGAGGACCCAGCCCCGTACCGTACGGAACTTGGTCCACTCGGCGTGCAGCGTTTCGAGGAAGCCGAAGCCACCCCGCTCGGTGCGTGGCGCGGTCGAGGGACGGGGGAGGGGACGGGGGCGGGGGGTGAGGGTGGGCGTCATCGCGTGGCCTTCCCCTCAGGGATGCCCCGGTACTCCACCGCGTCCTGGGTGAGCTCCATGTACGCCTCTTCGAGGGTCGCGCGGTGCGCGGACACCTGCGAGAACGGCACCCCGTTACGGGCGAGCAGGGCCACGATCTCCTCGTCGGGCAGGCCCAGGACGCCGAGAGTGTCAGAGCCGGTGGCGAGCACGGTGGCGCCCGCGGCTTCCAGGGCCTGGGCCGCGCGCGGGGGCGCGGAGGTGCGCAGGGTGACCCGGCCGCCGGACGTCTCGGCGAGCAGCTCGCGCACGCCGGTGTCAGCGAGGACCCGGCCGCGTCCGATCACCACGAGATGGTCCGCGGTGTCTTCGAGTTGGCCCATCAGGTGACTGGAGACCAGGACGGCGCGGCCCTGCCGGGCAAGTGCCGTCAGGAAGCCGCGCATCCATACGATGCCGTCGGGGTCGAGGCCGTTGAACGGCTCGTCCAGCATGACCACCGGCGGGTCGCCGAGCAGTGCCGCCGCGATTCCCAGGCGCTGACGCATCCCCAGAGAGAATCCGCCCGCCTTGCGCCGGGCCGCCGTGCCCAGGCCGGTCTGTTCGATGACCTCGTCCACCCGCCGGGCCGACACGCCCTGCGAATGGGCCAGCCACAGCAGGTGGTTACGGGCGGTGCGGCTTGGCTGCAGCGCGGAGGCGTCGAGCAGTGCCCCCAGATGCCGCAGCGGGCGACGCAGGGTGCGGTACGGTACCCCGCCGACCAGCGCCTTTCCCTCCTCAGCCGAGTCCAGGCCCAGGATGACGCGCATCGTCGTGGACTTTCCCGCGCCGTTCGGGCCGACGAAGGCGGTCACTCGCCCCGGGCGCACGGTGAACGTCATCCCGTCCAGGGCCAGCTGCGGCCCGAAGCGTTTGCGTAAACCGATGACCTCGATGGTCGCCTTCGTTTCGTCGCTGCCGTCACCGCTGTCGCTGTCGCTGCCGTCACCGCCGTAGCTGTCGCAACTGTCGTAACTGCCGCCGTTGGCAGCGCTTTTATCACTCATGGGCCGAACCCTGTGACAACGCGGGTTACAGGGGCCGAACTGGCGCTGTCATCTCGCTGTTAGGCGTCGCCGCCTAGCCTGGTCACGCCGCCGGGCCCAGGTACGTTGCCTGGCCCGGGTACGCCGCCCGGCTTGGGCCCGGCACCCTCGGTCCGGGCACGGCACCTTGGCCGGGACGTCCCCGGTTCAGGTCGCGCAGGTCGCGAGAAGGGAGCAGGCGGATGAAATGGGCTCCGCCCCGACGGCTCACGGCCCTGACCACCCGGCTCGGACTGCGCCGTGGCACCGTCCGCCCCCGCCTCACCGTCCGCGCCCGTTTCACCGCCTTGTACGTCACTCTCTTCCTGCTGTCCGGAACGGCACTGCTCGCCATCACCGCCGTGGTGGCATCCGGCGGATCAAGCGACAGCCAGACCGCGCCAGGCAACGGCGCCGGTCGGCCCGCCACGGCGGCACAGGCCCAGGGCCGTATCGACGAGCTGGAACAGCAACTGGCCCAGGCGCACGCCACCCAGTCCCAGCAGATCCTGACCGGGTCCGCCATCGCGCTCGGCGTCATGGCGGTGATCTCGGTCGGCCTCGGCTGGTTCGTCGCCGGCCGGGTGCTGCGCCCGCTGCGGGTGATGACGGCGGCCACCCGCCGGATCACGGCCGACAGCCTGCACGAACGCCTGGCGATAGGCGGCCCCGGCGACGAGGTGAAGGACCTGGCCGACACCATCGACGACCTCCTCGGCCGCCTGGAGGGCTCCTTCGACGCTCAGCGCCTCTTCGTTGCCAACGCCTCCCACGAACTGCGTACCCCGCTCACCACGATGCGGGCCTCCCTGGACGTGGCCCTCGCCAAACCGGGCCCCGTACCCGAGACTACGGCCGTCCTGGCCGGCCGTCTGCGCACCGGACTCGACCAGGTGGACCGGCTGTTGGAGAGTTTCCTCGTCCTGGCGCGCACCCGGCACGGCGGGTTCACCGACTCGGAGCGGTTTGTCCTCGGCCCGCTCGTGCTGACCGCCCTGGCCGGACGGGCCGCGGACATCGCGGCCAAGGGTCTGACGGTGCGCGAGAACATGATCGATGACTCCGCGTGGGTGTGGGGCAGCCGGACCCTGCTGCGACGCGTGGCCGACAACGTGATCGACAACGCGATCACGCACAACGACTCCGGGGGCTGGATCGGCGTCGCGGTGCTGGCCGAAGGAAGCGCGGGGCACGGCGGCGGCGAAAAACGTGACGGCGGCGCAGGACGCGACGGCGGCGCAGGACACGAAGCGCATGCAGGACGTGAAGAAGACGTAGGCCGCGAAGAAGACGTGGGACGTGAAGAAGATGTAGGCCGCGAAGGAGACGCCGGACGTGACGGGGGCGCAGGCCTCGACGCCGGTGCGGTGTCCCTTGTCGTCGAGTCCGGTGGACCGGTCCTTGACCAGCGGCGGGTGGCAGACCTCGTGCGGCCCTTCCGCCGACTCGGCGCCGACCGGACCGGCACCGGCCAGGGGAGCGGCCTCGGCCTCTCCATCGTCGCGGCCGTCGTCGAGGCCCACCTCGGTACCCTGGACCTGCGCGCCCGCCCCGACGGCGGCCTGCGCGTCACCGTCACCCTCCCCATCACCCGCCCCGTCACTCTCTCCACCACCCACGCCGGCCAAGGCGACAGTGCGGCCGACGCCCCCGACACCAGGACGGACGTGCCGCGTTGAGAGTCCTGGTGGTCGAGGATGCCCGCCCCCTGGCCGAGGTGGTCGCCGAGGGGCTGCGCGACCAGGGCATGGCCGTGGACGTGGCCCACGACGGGCTCGAC
Source organism: Streptomyces sp. NPDC048484 (assembly GCF_040651415.1). Taxonomy (NCBI): domain Bacteria; kingdom Bacillati; phylum Actinomycetota; class Actinomycetes; order Kitasatosporales; family Streptomycetaceae; genus Streptomyces; species Streptomyces sp. NPDC048484. The sequence goes on along the minus strand of NZ_JBEZJY010000029.1, from coordinate 117,137 downwards.
GCCGCGGCCAAGCTGGACGTCAATGCGTATGACGTCGTCGTGCTCGACCGCGATCTGCCAGGCATCCACGGCGACACCCTCTGCCAGATGATCACTGAGCGGGACGGCCGCGTGATGGTCCTGATGCTGACCGCCGCCGACTCGCCCGGCGACCGCGTCAGCGGGCTGACCCTGGGCGCCGACGACTACCTCGCCAAGCCCTTCCACTTCCCCGAGCTCGTCCTGCGCATCCGTGCCCTGGCCCGCCGCCGCCCCAGCGCCCCGTCCCGCACGCTGCGTACGGCGGGCATCGAACTCGACCCGATGCGCCGCACCGCCAGCCGCGACGGCAGCCAACTCGCAGTCTCCGTAAAGGAGTTCGCGGTACTCGAAGCTCTCCTGACCGCGAGCCCCGCCTTCCTCAGCGCGGAGGAACTCCTCGAACAGGTCTGGGACGAGCACGCCGACCCGTTCACCAACACGGTCACGGTGACCATCAGCCGCCTGCGCCGCAAACTCGGCGACCCTCCGGTCATCACCACCACGCCCGGCGTGGGGTACCGGATCATCGACTCGGCTGCCCCACGCGACTGAGCACCCGACTGAGCACCCCACCGAGCATCGCGCTGAGCACCCGACTGAGCACCCCACTGAGTGGCCGGCCAGGGGGCGCCAGGTTCTAGGCGAGTCCAGGCGAGTCCTAGGCGGCGGCTCGCGCCGTCAGCGTCAGCAACGTCGCCTCTGGGGGGCACGCGAACCGCAGGGGTGTGTACCTGCTCGTCCCGCAGCCCGCCGACACGTGCATGTACGCCGTCCGCCCGGACTCCGCCTCCGTGTGCTGGGACAGGCCCTTCACCCGGTCGGTGTCCAGGTCGCAGTTGGTGACCAGGGCGCCGTAGAAGGGGATGCACACCTGACCGCCGTGCGTGTGGCCCGCCAGGATCAACGGGTAGCCGTCCGCGGTGAAGGCGTCCAGCGCACGCAGGTACGGCGCGTGCACGATGCCCAGCGAGATGTCGGCCGCGGCGGACGGGCCGCCGGCCACGCGCGCGTACCGGTCGCGCTTGACGTGCGGGTCGTCGAGCCCGGTCAGCTCGATCTCGAAGCCGTCGATCTTCAGCGAGCCACGGACGTTCGTCAGGTTCAGCCAGCCCGCGGAGTCGAACCCGTCGCGCAGCGCCTCCCACGGGTTGTGGACGACGTTGACGGCGGGCGCGTTGCCGTTCAGCCCGTGCCGGCCCTGCGTCTTCTCGAACAAGTAGCGGACGGGGTTGCGGAGCGTGGGCCCGTAGTAGTCGTTCGAGCCGAAGACGTACGCACCGGGGAACTCCATCAGAGGGCCGAGGGCGTCCATGACCTCCGGTACGCCCTCCGGGTCGGAGAGGTTGTCCCCGGTGTTGATGACGAAGTCGGGGCGCAGCCCGGCCAGCGAGCGCAGCCAGTGCTGCTTCTTGCGCTGACCGCTCACCATGTGGATGTCGGACACCTGGAGCACACGCAACGGCCGCATTCCGGGTGGCAGCACCGGGATCGTCACTCGTCGCAGACGGAAGGAGCGGGCTTCGAACCCCGCTGAGTAGAGCAGACCGGCGGCGCCAGCCGCCGCGATTCCCAGAGGTACTCCGTATCGCGCGCGCATACGCCCATCGTGTCAGACGCCGACCGCCCCCGGCCCCACGGGATCCCCCGGACCGACAGGACCTAAATCCATGGGCGGCCGCTGCACCACACCTGCGACAATCGCCTCATGACCACCCTCAAGTCGAAGCTGCAGGCAGACCTCAACGCCGCGATCAAGGAGCGCGACGGACTCCGCTCCTCGACGCTCCGGCTGACCCTCGCCGCGATCCAGAAGGAAGAGGTCGCGGGTACGGAGAAGCGCGAGCTCTCGGACGACGAGGTGCAGAAGGTGATCGCCAAGGAGGCGAAGAAGCGCCGCGAGGCGGCCGAGGCCTTCGCGCAGGGCGGCCGCGCCGAGTCGGCCGAGCGGGAGAAGGCGGAGGGCGAGGTCCTCGCCGGCTACCTGCCGAAGCAGCTCTCCGACGACGAGCTCCAGCAGATCGTCGCGCAGGCGGTTGCCGAGGCGAAGGCGGCCGGCGCGGAGGGCCCCCGTGCCATGGGGCAGGTCATGAAGATCGTGAACCCGAAGGTGGCCGGCCAGGCCGACGGCGGCCGCGTCGCCGCGGCGGTCAAGACGCTGCTCGCGGGCTGAGCCCGGAGCGAACCGGCCGCAGCCGTACGCCGATGGGGGCGCCCCTCAGAACAAGGGGCGCCCCCATCGGCGTACAGGCAATGCAAAGGGCAGGCCTACTGGACGGGTCTACGGGTCTACGGGTCTGCGGGTTACCAGACCGCCGGCCTACGGGACGGGTCTACGGCCAGTTGCCGCCGCCGCCGTTCCCGTTCCCGCCGCCGTTGTCACCCTCGTTCCCGCCGCCGTTGTCGCCCTCGTTCCCGCCGATCGTCCAATCGTCCGGGATCGAGATGGTCGGCGCCGGGAAGTCGGGCTGGCCGTTACCGCCGTTGTCCCCGCCCCCGTTGTTGTTTCCCCGGTTGTTCCCCTTGTCGCCGTCGCCGTCGTCGTTGTCGTTGTCACCGTTGTCCCCGTCGCCACGGCCCTTGTCCCGGTCTTCCTTGGGATCGGGGATGTTGACGAGGTTGAAGCCCGGGGATTCCTTGCCCGACAGGGCGCCGCTCATGGCGTCCTTCCAGATCGGTCCGGGCACCGCGCCGCCGAAGACCTTCTCGTGCCACTGCCCGCCGATCGTGATGTTGACCATCTTGACCTTCTGGGTGGCGCTGCCGACCCAGACCGCGCCGGACATGTTCGGTGTGTAGCCGACGAACCAGGCGTTCTTGCGGAAGTCCGTCGTACCGGTCTTACCGGCGTTGGCGCGGTCGGTGAGGCCGGCCTCCCGACCCGTACCGGAGTCGACCACGCCGCTGAGCAGCGTGTTGACCGTGTCCGCGGTGTTCTCCGACATCGCGCGCGAGCACGCCGACTTCGGAACCTGCAGGGACTTCTTCTCACCGCCGAGCTGCTGGCTGATCGACGCGATCGCGATCGGCGTGCAGTACTCACCCCGGTTGGCGAAGGCGGCGTACGCGCTCGCCATGGTCAGCGGCGAGATACCGGTGGAGCCGAGGGTCATCGACGCGGGCCGCTCGGGCAGCTTCGTGCCGTCGCCCTGCACGACGCCCAGCTTGTCGGTCATCTTCACCACCGGGCACATGCCGATGTCTTCGAGCATCTGCACGAAGTAGGTGTTGACCGACAGCGCCATGGCCTTCTTCAGCGGGTACGGGCCGACCTCCGACTCGTCCTCGTTCTCGACCTTCGCGTTCTCGCTGTTGCGCCAGGTCTTTCCGTCGCACGCCTGGACGCTGGCGGGATACGGCATCTGGTACGGCGCGGGGTAGACCTGTGTGGGCTGCTTGCCACCCTCCAGGGCGGCCGCGGCCAGGAACGGCTTGAACGTCGAACCGGTCGGGAAGCCGAAGTTCGAACCGCCCATCTTCTGGTCGACCGAGTAGTTGATCTCGGTCTCGTTCTTCCCGTAGCCGTACGGCTTCGACTGGCCCATCGCCAGGATCTTGCCGGAGCCGGGCTCGACGAGCGTCGACGCCGCCGCGACCTTGTCCGTCTGGTTGACGTGGTCCTTGAGCGAGGTCTGGACCGATTTCTGCGCCTGCGGGTCGAGCGTCGTACGGATCGTCAGGCCACCCTGGTTCCAGACCTTGGCCCGAGCCTTCTTGGTCTTGCCGAAGACCGGGTCGTTCTGGAACACCTTGCGCACGTAGGCGCAGAAGAAGCTGGCGTCCTTGACGGCCGTGATGCAGCCGTTGTTCGGCTTGCTGACCTTCAGGCCGAGCGGCGTCTTCTTGGCCGCGGCGGCCTCCGCCCGCGAGATGTCGTGCACCTCGGCCATGCGCTGCAGCACCACGTTGCGCCGCTTCACGGCCTCGGCCTCGTCGTTGACCGGGTCGTACCGGCTCGGCGACTGGACGATGCCGGCGAGGAGCGCGGCCTCCTGCACCTCAAGGTCCTTGGCCGACTTGGAGAAGTAGCGCTGGGCGGCGGCCTCCACACCGTAGGCCTGCTGCCCGAAGAACGTGATGTTCAGGTAGTTCTCGAGGATCTTCTTCTTGCCGAGCTCCTCCTCGACCTGGATCGCGAACTTCAGCTCGCGGATCTTCCGGCCGAGGGTCTGCTGAGTGGCCTGGGCGACCTTGGTCGCGTCGTCGCCGGCCTCCTCCACGAAGACGTTCTTCACGTACTGCTGCGTGAGCGTGGAGGCGCCCTCCGAGACGCCGCCGCTCTGCGCGTTCTTGTTGAGGGCCCGCAGGACGCCCTTGAGGTCGACCGCGCCGTGCTGGTAGAAGCGTCCGTCCTCGATCGCGACGATCGCCTTCTGCATGTACGGCGAGATGTCCTTGAGGTCGACCACCGTGCGGTCACGTGAGTAGACCGTGGCGATCTGGCCGCCCTGGTTGTCCAGGATCGTGGTGCGCTGGCTCAGCGGCGGCCGCTTCAGGTTGGCGGGGATCTCGTCGAATCCCTCGACCGAACCCTTGGCCGCGAGACCGAGTGCGCCGAACGCCGGCACGGCGATCCCGGCCATGACGGCTCCCGCGAGCACACTGACACCGAGGAATTTGGCGGCCTGCTGTGTGGGAGACAGACCACCGCCCGAGCGCTTGTTTGGCATGAGGGCAGCCTACGTTCTCATTTGCCGGACACGCGTAAAGGCATTGGCCTAAGCTGCTCTCAACTGTCACAGCAGTAGGGCTACGTATCAATACGTCCGGCGACCCCGAATCGCCTCGGTCTTCTCTCAACTTTTTTGTTGAGGACGTGCCCGAATACGCCTCATGTGTCACCTGGCGTCCGTTGTGACGGTACTCAACTGCCCCGGTTTGCCGGGAAGGTCACGTATGCCGTCGGGTCACTCCGTTGGGTGATCTGTCGCGTACCCATAGTCCATTCGGGCCATTCAAGATTGGGCCCGAAGGGGCTGGTTGACTGTGCCCACCTTCCGTAACGTCCTCAACTGGCGGCGGTGAATATGCCGCTGCCGCCGTGGGGGAGCCTCGATTCGGGAGAGGACGGCGCCGGTATGGGCTGGGTTACCGACTGGAGTGCGCAGGCGGCCTGCCGCACTACCGATCCGGATGAACTGTTCGTTCAAGGAGCAGCGCAGAACAGGGCCAAGGCGGTGTGCACCGGATGTCCGGTGCGCACGGAGTGCCTGGCTGACGCGCTGGACAACCGCGTCGAGTTCGGCGTGTGGGGAGGGATGACGGAGCGGGAGCGCCGCGCACTGCTGCGCAGGCGGCCAACCGTCACCTCTTGGCGCACGCTGCTTGAAACCGCGCGTACCGAGTACGAGCGAGGGGCAGGAATCCTGCCTCTCGACGAGGAAGAGGTGTACGAGAACTACGCAGCGGTGGGCTGACTGGACTGCCGACCGACTGACCGGACTGCCGATGGACCGCCGATCAGGCTTCCGTGCGCGTACGGGCCCACCACGGCTCCGTACGCGCCAGGGGTGCAACTGGCGTACTCGGAGGTACGAGTGACGTCTACGTGATCTCCGTACGGTGGCGTACACAACGTAGGCGACGGCGTACGCGACGTACGACGGCGTAGGTACCTACCCGACGTACGACGGCGTACGTGACCGCGTGATGTACGAGGGCGTACGGCGACTTACAGCGACGTACACGGCGCACGCCGGTGTACGCGGTCGGTGTACGCGGTCAGGGCCCCGCGGTCACGCGAGGCTCAGGAAGCTCCGGCCGGGGAAGCTCCGGCGGGTGAGGCGTTGGCCGCGAGCCGGTGCCCGATGTCCCGCAGTCCAGCGAGGTCGTGCACATCGCCGGGCAGCGCGCTCACTTCGGCGACGTCCACCTCGGGGTGGAGCGCGGCGAAGCGATCACGTGTGCGCTGTTCGCGGGAGAGCAGCTGCATACGTTCGGCGTGCAGCCTCAGCAGGCCTGCGGTGAGTTGTTCGACGGTGCGTTCGACGGTGCGTTCGGCAGTGGGGTGGGCGGTGAGGTCTTCTGTCCCGGCTCCGTCTGTGCTGGTCCGGTCCGCGGCGGGGGAGCCTGCGTCGGATGCGGGAGTCTCGGGAACGGTGGTCTGGGTAGCGGGTGGTTCTGAACTGCCGTACGTGTCGGGAGAGTTACGAAGACCAGCTTTCCCTCCCATCTGATCAACAATGCGGGCCTCGGCAAGATTTTCCGCGGCGGCGAGCGCACGCTCGGCAGACAGCTGGGTGGCGCCGCTGCCGTGGACCCGGTTCAGCACGAGACCGGCGAGCGGCATGTCCTCGGCGGCCAGCCGCTCCACGAAGTACGCGGCCTCGCGCAGCGCGTCCCGCTCGGGGGCCGCAACGACCAGGAACGCCGTGCCGGGCGCCTGGAGCAGCTTGTACGTGGCGTCCGCGCGGGTACGGAAACCACCGAAGGTGGTGTCCATGGCGGCCACGAACGTCTGCACGTCCTTGAGGAGCTGGCCGCCCAGCAGCTTGCCGATGGTGCCGGTCATCATCGACATCCCGACGTTCAGGAACTTCATCCCGGCCCGGCCGCCCAGCTTGGCCGGCGCGGTCAGCAGCCGGATCAGCTTGCCGTCCAGGAACGACCCGAGCCGCTTCGGGGCGTCCAGGAAGTCGAGAGCCGAGCGGGAGGGCGGGGTGTCGACGACGATGAGGTCCCACTCGTCGCGTGCCCGCAGCTGCCCCAGCTTCTCCATCGCCATGTACTCCTGCGTGCCCGCGAAGCCCGCCGAGAGTGACTGGTAGAAGGGGTTGTTCAGGATCGTGGCCGCCCGCTCGCGGTCCGCGTGCGCCTCGACGATCTCGTCGAAGGTGCGCTTCATGTCGAGCATCATCGCGTGCAGTTCGCCGCTCGCGGAGTCGTCGACGCCCTTCACCCGGCGCGGGGTGTTGTCGAGCGCGTCGATGCCCATCGACTGGGCGAGCCTGCGCGCCGGGTCGATGGTGAGGACGACCACCTTGCGGCCGCGTTCGGCGGCCCGCAGCCCCAGAGCCGCCGCGGTGGTGGTCTTGCCGACGCCGCCCGAACCGCAGCAGACCACGATGCGGGTCCCGGGGTCGTCGATCAGCGCGTCGACGCCGAGGACGGCCGCGGACGCGGTGTCGATCGCGCGGGCCGGGTCGTGTGCGCCGACGGGGTGACGTGCGGCGGCGCCGGCGGCGTCGTGCGCGTGGGCGGGGTCGTGTGCGCGGGCCGGGTCCTGGCTCATGAGATCCCTTGCTGACGCAGTTCCGTGGCGAGTTCGTACAGGCCCGCGAGGTCCATTCCCTCGGCGAGCAGCGGGAGTTCGTGCAGGGGCAGGCCCAGGTCCTGGAGGACGGCCCGCTGCTCACGCTCCAGCGCGTACCGCTCGGCGTACTCGTCCGCCTGGTTCAGCAGCGGCTCCACCAGACGCTCGGCGACCCCGCCGCGGCGTGCGCCGCCGAGGCCGGCGGCCGACAGCGACTTGGCGATGGCCGCACGCGGTGCCTTGCGGGTGAACTCCAGGTCGGCCTCGTCGAGGATCGCGGGCCGCACCATGTTCACGATGATCCGCCCCACCGGCAGCCGCGCGGCACGCAGCTCCGCGATGCCGTCGGCCGTCTCCTGGACGGGCATCTCCTCAAGGAGCGTCACCAGGTGCACGGCGGTCTCGGGCGACTTGAGCACCCGCATGACGGCCTGCGCCTGATTGTGTACCGGACCGATCTTGGCGAGCCCGGCCACCTCGTCGTTCACGTTGAGGAAGCGGGTGATCCGGCCGGTCGGCGGGGCGTCCATCACGACGTAGTCGTACGCGAACCGCCCGCGCTTGTCCTTTCGGCGTACGGCCTCACAGGCCTTACCCGTGAGGAGCACATCCCTGAGACCGGGCGCGATGGTGGTCGCGAAGTCGATGGCGCCCAGCTTCTTCAGGGCGCGTCCTGCGCCACCGAGTTTGTAGAACATCTGGAGGTAGTCCAGAAGGGCCAGCTCGGGGTCGATGGCAAGGGCGTACACCTCCCCGCCACCGGGAGCGACGGCGATCTTCCGCTCCTCGTAAGGCAGCGCCTCCGTCTCGAAGAGTTGCGCGATGCCCTGTCTGGCCTCGACCTCGACCAGAAGGGTGCGTTTGCCCTCGGTCGCGAGGGCGAGCGCGAGTGCTGCGGCGACCGTGGTCTTTCCGGTACCGCCCTTGCCGCTGACGACCTGAAGCCTGCTCACGTCTTCGAGCCTAATTCCTCACTGAGTGTTGCGGTGGCCGTGGGTGCGGTTACGAGGTCCGCGATTACCCGCGATCACCCGCGATCACCCGCGATCACCCGCGATCACCCGCGGTCATCCGCGACCGTGAACCCCTGGGCTGCGACCACTGACCCGTCGGCCCTGCTTCGCATACGGGTGCCCAGGGAGCGCCTCGCCCAGTCATCGGCCGGAGCGACGGCCGGAGCGACGGACAGAGGCAGGTCCACGAGGGGCGTGCCGCGCCAGCGGATACAGTCGCTCTCATGACCAAGTGGGAATACTCGACTGTGCCGCTGCTCGTCCACGCCACGAAGCAGATTCTGGACACCTGGGGCGAGGACGGCTGGGAACTCGTCCAGGTCGTGCCCGGGCCGAACAACCCCGAGCAGCTCGTCGCCTACCTGAAGCGGGAGAAGGCCGCGTGAGCGCTGTGGAGGCGAAGCTGGCCGAACTGGGGCTGACCCTGCCGGGCGTCGTGCCTCCGCTGGCCGCGTACCAGCCCGCGGTGAAGTCGGGCGTGTACGTGTACACGGCCGGCCAGCTCCCGATGGTGGACGGCAAGCTTCCGCTCACCGGCAAGGTGGGCGCGGAGGTCACGCCGGAGGAGGCCAGGGAACTGGCCCGCACCTGCGCGCTGAACGCCCTCGCGGCGGTCAAGTCGGTCGCGGGTGACCTCGACCGCATCGCGCGCGTGGTGAAGGTCGTCGGTTTCGTCGCCTCGGCCGCAGACTTCACCGGCCAGCCCGCCGTCCTGAACGGCGCGAGCGAACTTCTCGGCGCGGTCCTCGGCGACAAGGGTGTGCACGCGCGCAGCGCGGTCGGCGTGGCGGTCCTGCCGCTCGACGCGCCCGTCGAGGTCGAGATCCAGGTGGAACTCACGGAGGCGTGAGCATGCCTTCGCCCGCCTCTGCGAGGAGCCGACGCGCAGGCGGGGGCTCTCCAGGGGACCGCTTGTCGCCTCTCGAACATCAGCGCACTCCGGGATAACCTCCGCCCATGGCAAACGGGCAGTGGTACCCCCCGGAGTGGCCCGAGAGGATCCGCGCACTCGCGGAGGGCACTCTCACACCGGTCGCCCCCAGACGGGCGGCCACCGTCATGCTGCTCAAGGACACCGACTCCGGCCCCGCCGTGCACATGCTGCGCAGACGCGCCTCCATGGCTTTCGCCGGAGGCGCGTACGCGTATCCCGGCGGCGGTGTGGACCCGAGGGACGACGACCACCACCTCCGTTGGGCGGGCCCCACGCGCGCGTGGTGGGCGTCCCGGCTCGGCGTCGACGAGACCTCCGCCCAGGCGATCGTCTGCGGGGCGGTCCGCGAGACGTACGAGGAGGCGGGCGTCCTGCTCGCCGGTCCGACGCCGGACACCGTGGTCGGCGACACCACCGGGGACGACTGGGAGGCCGACCGGGCCGCCCTGGTCGCCCGTGACCTCTCCTTCGCCGAGTTCCTCGACCGCAGGGGACTCGTCCTGCGCTCCGACCTCCTGGGTGCCTGGACGCGCTGGATCACCCCGGAGTTCGAGCCCCGCCGCTACGACACCTGGTTCTTCGTGGCCGTCCTCCCGGAGGGCCAGCGCACCCGCAACGCCTCCACGGAGGCCGACCGCACCGTCTGGATCCGCCCCGCGGACGCGATGGCCGGCTACGAAAGCGGCGATCTCCTGATGATGCCGCCCACCATCGCGACCCTGCGCCGGATCGGCGCGTACGCGACCGCCGCGGAGGCCCTCGCGGCTGCGCCCGGGCTGGACATGACACCCGTACTGGCCCGGGCCCGGCTGGCGGACGGCGAGGTGGTCCTCAGCTGGCCGGGCCACGACGAGTTCACCAAACACATCCCGATCGGTGGAGCCTCCGCATGACCGACGCCGCAGCCCTCCCCGGGCAGCCACGCGGAGGGGTGCTCTCCGGACCCGCCACCCCGCGTGCCGTCAACGTCCTGGCCCCGAACGCGTCCGCGATGACCCTGGACGGCACGAACACCTGGATCGTGGCCGAGCCCGACTCCGAACTGGCGGTGGTGATCGATCCGGGGCCCCTGGACGACGTACACCTGCGGAACGTCGTCGACACGGCGGAGAAGGCCGGCAAACGGATCGCCCTGACCCTTCTGACGCACTGGCACCCGGACCACGCCGAGGGCGCCCCACGGTTCGCGGAGCTGACGGGCACGAAGGTACGGGCGCTCGATCCGGCACTGCGGCTCGGCGACGAGGGCCTGGCCGCCGGGAACGTGATCACCGCGGGCGGCCTGGAGCTGCGGGTCGTACCGACGCCCGGCCACACCGCCGACTCGCTCTGCTTCCATCTGCCCGCCGACCGGGCCGTGCTGACCGGCGACACGGTCCTGGGCCGGGGCACCACGGTCGTGGCGCACCCCGACGGGCGGCTGGGCGACTACCTGGACTCCCTGCGGCGCCTCAGGTCCCTGACGGTCGACGACGGCGTGCACACGGTCCTGCCGGGGCACGGGCCCGTCCTGGACGACGCCCAGGGCGCCGTCGAGTTCTACCTCGCCCACCGCGCCCACCGCCTCGCCCAGGTCGAGACGGCCGTCGAGAACGGCTGCACGGGCCCGTCCCAGGTCGTCGCCCACGTCTACGCGGACGTCGACCGCTCCCTGTGGCCGGCGGCGGAACTGTCCGTCCGGGCGCAGCTGGACTACCTCCGGGAGCACGGGCTCATCGGACGGGAGTGAGCCGCGGGGCCCGCTGGTGGGGCCTACTGAGGGCGCGGTTTCTTGATGCCGTGCACGCGCGCGTACTCCTCGGCGAGCCATGGTCCGAGATCGTCGACGTACGACCGCAGGACGGCGGAGTCGCCCTTCGGCTCGTAGCCGAGGCCGGCCGCTTCCCGCAGCTGGGCGGCCCGCTCCGGGTAGTACGCCCCGAACACCTCGGCCATCTCCGTCAGATCGCTCGTCCAGCCGTTCCAGCGGGGCATGACGAGGGTGAAGCCCGTCCGGACGAGATGGCGGGACATGAAGCGCACAAGGGGCCGCCTGGCCTCCTCGGAGTCGCCCGCCCCGGCGATCCGCTCGCGCCAGCGCGGCAGGAACAGCGCGAGGTCGCCGTTCGTCTCGCGGGCGAGGAGCGAGTCGGGCCGGTAGCGCGGCAGGTCCTCGGCGAGGTCCTCCCCCAGCAGCGGCGTACAGAGGCACGCGACGAACCACCCGAGGTCGTGCCTCTCCAGCTCACTCAGTACCTGCGTCCGGTCGACCAGCAGTGTCCCGGCCCCGTCGATCTGGGAGAACTCCTTGTCGAGGGCCTCGTCGAGCGAGCGCGCGTCCGTCCGGTCCGCGTCCGTGACCTCCTCGCGCAGGGCGAGCAGCAGATCCAGGTCGGAGCGGCCCACGCGCGCGGTGCCGCGCGGAACCGACCCGTACAGGTACGCGCTGTGCAACCGCGCCCCGAAGACGTCCAGCACCCGGTCGCGGGCCGTGACCACGACCGGCCGGAACGCCTGCGGGATCCGCCCGGGGGAACCCTCGCGCTCGATGTACCCCAGGGCGTCGAGCCCTTTGTTCGACATGCGACCACTGTGCCCGGACGGGGCCGCGAGGTCATGTCGTTTCCAGCGGAACAGACCGTGCCACTTCCAGCGGAACACGAGAAGGGCCCCGCCGTGGCGGGGCCCTTCAGTAAGAAGCCGTGATGTACGGCCGGCGTATGCGCTACGGCCGGTGCGTGGCTACGGCCGACCGGCGGACGCGCTGCGGCTAGCGCGAGCGCTTCGCGAGGCGCTCCACGTCCAGCAGGATCACCGCGCGGGCCTCCAGACGGAGCCAGCCGCGGCCCGCGAAGTCCGCGAGTGCCTTGTTGACCGTCTCACGGGAGGCGCCGACCAGCTGGGCCAGCTCCTCCTGGGTCAGGTCGTGCACGACGTGGATGCCCTCCTCGGACTGCACGCCGAAGCGGCGCGAGAGGTCCAGGAGCGCGCGGGCCACCCGGCCCGGCACATCGGAGAAGACCAGGTCGGACATCTGGTCGTTGGTCTTGCGCAACCGCCGGGCGACGGCGCGCAGCAGGGCGGCGGCCACCTCGGGCCGCGCGTTCAGCCAGGGCTGGAGGTCGCCGTGGCCGAGGCCCAGCAGCTTCACCTCGGTCAGCGCGGAGGCGGTCGCCGTGCGCGGACCCGGGTCGAACAGCGACAGCTCGCCGATGAGCTCGCCGGGGCCGAGCACCGCCAGCATGTTCTCGCGGCCGTCGGGGGAAGTGCGATGGAGCTTCACCTTGCCCTCGGTGACCACGTAGAGGCGGTCTCCGGGGTCGCCTTCGTGAAAGAGGGCGTCACCGCGTGCCAGAGTCACCTCACTCATGGAGGCGCGGAGCTCCGCGGCCTGCTCGTCATCGAGCGCCGCGAAGAGCGGGGCGCGCCGCAGAACGTCGTCCACGAGTTCTCTCCTTGTCGACCTGCTCAGGGGATCTTGTTCCCCGGTGTACCAGGGGACCGTGTTCCCCGTTTTGCTGGACGGTCCAAACAGTGTGATCAGTCACAAGTCTGCCGCACCGGCGTGACCGGCAGTGCGGCAGGGGGCCAATTGGGGGCCGATCTCCGGTGGCCGGGGCAGATGTCGGTGGTGGGCTTTAGGCTGGCCGGGTGTCCAAATCGCCGGTGAGAGCACAGGCCAAGGGGGCTGGGCGGGTGGGAGTACGTCGCGATTCCGCTGTGGGCGAACAGGACTCCGGTGGAGCGAAGAAAACGACAAAAGCGGCAAGGTCGAGACCTGCGAGGAGTGCGGCCGGGGCCGCCGGGAAGGCCGCGGGGGCTGCCGCCTCCGAGATGGCCGCGGCGGCGAAGAAGGCCGCGGTAGCCAAGAAGGCTGCCGTCGCGAAGCGGACGGCCAAGGAGAGCGCCAAGAAGAACGCGCCTGCGAAGGCGCCTGCCAAGAAGACCCGGGCGTCCGGAGCTGCCGCGACGAAGAGCGCGGCGGCGGCGACGCGTGCCAAGAAGGCCGCGGTCGCCAAGGCTGCGCCTGCCAAGAAGGCCGCGGTCGCCGAGGAGGCCGCGGTCGCCAGGAAGTCCACGCCGGCTGTGAAGCCCACGTCCGCCAGGAAAGCCGTGCCCACGAAGAAAGCCGTGACCGCGAAGAAAGCCGAGCCCACGAAGAAAGCCGTGACCGCCAGGAAAGCCGAGCCCACCGAGAAAGCTCTGCCCGCCGAAGCGGCGTCTGTCCGCGTCGCCCCCGCCACGCCGCCCCGGAACGAGTCGCACACGGCTCTCGTCCGGCGGGCCCGGCGCGTCAACCGTGAGCTGGCGGAGGTGTACCCGTACGCCCATCCGGAGCTGGACTTCGCGAACCCCTTCCAGCTGGTGGTCGCCACCGTCCTGTCGGCGCAGACGACCGACCTGAGGGTGAACCAGACGACGCCGGCGCTCTTCGCGAAGTACCCCACGCCCGAGGATCTGGCGGCGGCGAACCCGGAGGAGGTCGAGGAGATCCTGCGGCCCACCGGGTTCTTCCGGGCCAAGACCAAGTCGGTGATGGGCCTCTCCAAGGCCCTGCGGGACGACTTCGGGGGCGAGGTCCCCGGCCGTCTCGAGGACCTCGTCAAGCTGCCCGGCGTCGGCCGTAAAACGGCCTTCGTCGTCCTCGGCAACGCCTTCGGGCGCCCCGGCATCACGGTGGACACCCACTTCCAGCGGCTCGTACGGCGCTGGCAGTGGACCGACGCGAAGGAGCCCGACAAGATCGAGGCGGCCGTCGGCGCGCTCTTCCCGAAGAGCGAGTGGACGATGCTGTCGCACCACGTGATCTTCCACGGCCGCCGTATCTGCCACGCCCGCAAACCCGCCTGCGGCGCCTGCCCCATCGCCCCGCTCTGTCCGGCGTACGGAGAGGGCGAGACGGACCCGGAGAAGGCGAAGAAGCTCCTCAAGTACGAGAAGGGCGGCTTCCCGGGCCAGCGCCTCAACCCTCCGCAGGCCTACCTGGACGCGGGCGGCATCCCGGCCCCGCCGCTGGGCGCAACGCCGCCCGGTGCTCCCGAGCCCGGTACATCCGCGTCCGGCTCGTCCGGCGCATCCGAGTCCGGCGCGCCCAAGTCCGGTTCACCCGAGTCCGGTTCACCCGCACGGGGCACGGGATGACGGAACGATCCGCCACGCCGTGGGCGTTGAGAGCAGCAGAACGGGGGTGGCGTTGATGCGCGCGAGCCACACGCACGACATGCAGGACGGCGATCTGGCCCTGACCAGGGACGGGCTGCCCGGCTGGCTGGATCCGGTGGTGCGCGCCGTCGAGACGGTCCAGCCGGGCCAGTTGAGCCGCTTCCTGCCGCCGGCGGACGGCGCGGGGCGCCAGTCGGCCGTGCTGGTCCTCTTCGGTGAGGGCGAGCGCGGCCCCGAGCTGTTGCTCATGGAGCGTGCCACGTCACTCAGGTCGCACGCCGGGCAGCCGGCCTTCCCCGGCGGCGCCCTCGACCCCGAGGACGGCGACCCGACGGGCGACGGGCCGCTGCGGGCCGCTCTGCGCGAGGCCGAGGAGGAGACCGGGCTCGACCCCCGCGGCGTCCAGCTCTTCGGTGCGCTCCCGAAGCTCTACATCCCGGTGAGCGGCTTCGTGGTCACCCCGGTCCTCGGCTGGTGGCGCGCGCCGACACCGGTCGGCGCGGTCGATCCGGCCGAGACCGCCCGGGTCTTCACCGTCCCCGTGGCGGATCTCACGGATCCGGCCAACCGCGCCACGGCGGTCCACCCCAGAGGCCACCGGGGTCCGGCATTTCTGGTCGAATCCGCCCTGGTCTGGGGCTTCACGGCCGGAATCATCGACCGCCTGCTGCACTACGCGAACTGGGAACGCCCCTGGGACCGCGAGAAGCAGGTCCCGCTCGACTGGCGCGCATGACAGGGTGGTCCCTGTGCTGTGTCTTCCCGGGAGGCTCCGTGTCCCCCTGCCGCTGTGCGGCGGGTCGGCCCCCCGGCCAGGACGTGGCTACCGCAAAGTGATGAGGCGAGGCTCGAAGCAGTGAACGTGCTGGACATCCTGTTGCTGGTCGCCGCCGTGTGGTTCGCGATCGTGGGCTATCGCCAGGGGTTCGTCGTCGGCATCCTGTCGGTGATCGGTTTCCTGGGTGGTGGCCTCGTCGCTGTCTACCTCCTGCCCGTCGTCTGGGGTGCGGTGACGGAGGACGCGGAGGTGGGCACGACCGCCGCTGTCGTCGCGGTGGTCGTGGTGATCGTCTGCGCCTCGGTCGGCCAGGCCCTCACCACGCATCTCGGCAACAAGCTGCGCCGGTACATCACCTGGTCCCCGGCCCGCGCTGTGGACGCCACGGGCGGCGCCCTCGTCAACGTCGTGGCGATGCTGCTCGTCGCCTGGCTCATCGGCTCGGCCCTCGCCGGTACGACGCTGCCGACACTCGGCAAGGAGGTCCGCGGCTCCAAGGTGCTGCTCGGAGTGGCACGGGCTCTGCCCGGCCAGGCCGACACCTGGTTCGCGGACTTCTCCTCCGTCCTCGCGCAGAACGGCTTCCCGCAGGTCTTCAGCCCCTTCTCGGACGAGCAGATCACCGATGTGGACCCGCCCGATCCGGCCCTCGCGACGAGCCCGGTCGCGGCCCGTGCCCAGCGCTCCATCGTCAAGGTCACCGGCACCGCCCAGAGCTGCGGCAAGGTCCTCGAAGGCACCGGCTTCGTCTTCGGCCAGCGCCGCGTGATGACCAACGCCCATGTGGTGGGCGGCGTGGACGAGCCATACGTCCAGATAGGCGGCGAGGGCAGGCGGTACGCGGCGAAGGTCGTGCTCTACGACTGGGAGCGCGACATCGCCGTACTCGACGTGCCAGAACTGCGGGCGCCCGTCCTGCAGTTCGCCACCCAGGAGGCGTCCAGGGAGGACGGCGCGATCGTCGCGGGCTTCCCGGAGAACGGCTCGTACACGGTCAACGCCGCGCGGGTGCGCGGCCCCATCACCGCCAACGGCCCGGACATCTACCACCGGGGCACCGTGCAGCGGAAGGTGTACTCGCTCTTCGCGACCGTGCGCCAGGGCAACTCCGGAGGCCCCCTGCTCACCCCGGACGGCAAGGTGTACGGCGTGGTGTTCGCGAAGTCCCTCGACGACCCCGATACGGGTTACGCGCTGACCGTGGAAGAGGTCCAGGAGGACATCACCAAGGGCCGCACCGCCAACCAGCAGGTGGACAGCGATAGTTGCGCGCTCTAGACCTTCAGGACTCGCCGGACTCGCCGGACTCGCAAGTCACGCAGGACTCGGCGGACCGGCCCGGCAGAGCACCGGCCCCGAGACAGAGCACCGGCCACGAAGTTCAGGCGGGTGAAGGCTCCTGAGCGGCTCAGCCGCGGGGATGACGCAGGCGGGCCGATACCCAGCGGGCCCGACGCCTCAGAATGTGTGGAATTCCCAGCCGGGGATCCGTGCCCTGCAATTGCGGGGCGCCCCTCTGATGGGAGATCAGCCCGCCGGTCGAGCGGCGGTTGCGTGCTGCGTCACTGTAGTCGTGCGTCCAGCCCATACACCGACGTCTGCCCCCGCCCCAAGGTCGATAACCGCCCCCACGCCCCCCAATTGGCTTATGCGCCAGGCAATTGGCGTTCGTAGGACAGACGTGCTGGTGCACGTGTGGCGCACGGTGCGACGGGCCTCTCGGGTGGTCGTTCGGACAGGCGGCGGGCAGCTTCTGGACAGCCGTCGAACGGTCTTCGAACGGTCTTCGGGATGCCGTCCGAACGCCGTCCGAATGCAGGCCGAAAGCCGTCGGACCTGTGGCGCGACGGCCTCAGCGGTCCGGCTCGGGGTCCTTCAGCCAGTTTACCAATTCGGTGGAAAACGCCACCGGGTCCTCCTCGTGCGGAAAGTGCCCGAGCCCGTCGAACAGCCGCCAGCGGTACGGCGCTTCGACGTACTCCCCGGACCCCGCCGCGCTCCGCGTGCGCATCACCGGGTCGAGCGACCCGTGCAGATGCAGCGTCGGCACCCGCACCGGCCGCTTCATGCGCCGGTTGAACTGGATTCCGTCGGGGCGGGCCATCGAGCGGACCATCCATCGGTAGGGCTCGACCGAGCAGTGCGCGGTCGAGGGGATGAGCATCGCCCTCCGGTACGTCTCCACGACATCGTCCTCCGGCAGCCGCGGCCCCGACCAGCCCCGGATGAGCCGGCCGACCAGGGCGCCCTCGTCGGCGATCAGTTGGCGCTCCGGGATCCAGGGCCGCTGGAAGCCCCAGACGTACGAACCGGCTGCGGTCTGCTTCATGTCCGAGAGCATCGCCGAGCGCCAGCGCCGGGGATGCGGCATCGAGGAGACCGCGAGCCGGCGCACCAGTTTGGGGCGCATCACGGCGGCCGTCCACGCCAGATAGCCGCCGAGGTCATGGCCGACCAGCGCGGCGTCGGGCTCACCGAGGGACCGTACGACCCCGGTGATGTCGAGCGCGAGGTTCGCGGGGTCGTAGCCGCGCGGGGTGCGGTCGCTGCCACCGACGCCCCTCAGGTCCATCGCGACCGCGCGGAAGCCCGCCTCGGAGAGCGCCACCAGCTGGTGCCGCCAGGTCCACCAGAACTGCGGGAAGCCGTGCAGCAGCAGGACCAGCGGCCCGTCACCCATCTCGGCGATGTGGAAGCGCGCCCCGTTCGCCGCGACATCCCGGTGGATCACCTCTTTGGCGCCGGGCACGTCGAGCCGTACGACAGAGGTGGGTTGCGCCGGTGATGTGGGGGGATCCGTCATGAGGATGAGCGTGCCACAGCCTCGACTCCGTCACCGACCTGGTCCACCGGGGTCACCTGGCGGGGGTGCGGCTTCACGTTCTGCAGTACGGCCGCCGATTCCTTGACCGAGGCCGCCGTCTTCTGCGGACCCTTCCCCTTCTTGGCCTTCTTCGCGAAGACGATGCCGATCAGCGCGAGCACCCCGGCGACCAGCACGTTCGCGGCGAACGACAGCAGGAAGCAGACGGCCATGTTCCAGTCGCTCCAGGTGCGGATGCCGTACGCCAGGGCGAAGCTCAGCATCGGCAGGGAGAAGATCAGCACCGCGCCGGCCGCGCTGAACGCGCCGCCGCCGACCGCGCCCTTCTTGACGTCCCGCTTGAGCTGCGCCTTCGCCAGTGCGATCTCGTCATGCACCAGCGCGGACATCTCGGTCGTCGCCGAGGCGAACAGCTGGCCGATGCTGCGTTCGGCGCCGACCGGGCTGCCGTCGGGTGCGCTCATCGCGTTCTCCCTGGTGTCTTGTCGCCGTTGTCTTGCGGGTCTTGTCGGTCTTGACGGTCTTGTCGTCGTTGCTTCGGCGCCGTGGGCGTCTTGCGTACGTTCGGACCGTACGTTCGGGCTGTGCGCTTCGGACTGTGCGTTTCGGACCGTGTGTGTCAGATCATGCCGGACCGTCGTGCTCCACGCCTGCCCCGCTCGTCACTTCGGCAAGCCTTCGGTGTTCGGCGGCCTTCCGCTCGTAGATCTCGGCCATGCGCAGGTGGTAGGCCGGGTCGTCCTGCTCGTACACGTCGGGGACGCCGGAGAGGTCCTCGTCGCGCTCCTCGTCCTCCCACAGCCTGCGGTACTTGGCGTTGCGCAGTTTCAGCAGCACGCCCGACAGGACGGCCGCGATCACGGAGCCCGCCAGGACGGCGGCCTTGACCTCGTCGGTGAGCGCCGTATCGCCCTCGAAGGCGAGTTCGCCGATGAGCAGCGACACGGTGAAGCCGATACCCGCGAGCGAGGACACCGCGAAGACATCCGGCCAGGCGAGGTCGTCGGACAGCGATGCTCTTGTGAAGCGGGCCGTCAGCCACGTACCGCCGAAGATGCCGACCGCCTTGCCGACGACGAGACCGAGTACGACTCCGAGGGTCTCCGGCTGGGTGAAGACGTCGCCGAGCGCGCCACCCGACACCCCGACCCCGGTGCTGAACAGTGCGAACAGCGGCACGGCGAGGCCCGCCGACAGGGGACGTACGAGATGTGCGACGTGTTCGCCGGGCGAGTGCTCCTCGCCTTCGTCCTCGCGGGTGGTACAGCGCAGCATCAGGCCCATCGCGACGCCGGCGACGGTGGCGTGGACGCCGCTGTTGTACATCAGGCCCCAGACGACCAGGGCGAGCGGCACGTACACGTACCAGCCGCGTACCTCTTTCCTGAGCAGCAGCCAGAAGAGGGCGAGGCCTGCGACGGCGCCGCCGAGCGCGGCGAAGTTCAGGTCGTCGGTGAAGAAGACCGCGATGATCAGGATCGCGAAGAGGTCGTCGACGACGGCGAGCGTGAGCAGGAAGGCGCGCAGGGCGCTCGGCAGCGAGGTGCCGAGGACGGCGAGGACGGCGAGTGCGAAGGCGATGTCGGTCGCGGTGGGTACGGCCCAGCCGGCCAGCGAGCCGCCGCCGGTGACGCCGACCAGGGTGTAGACCAGCGCGGGCACGGCCATCCCGCAGAGCGCGGCGACGACAGGGAGCGCGGCGGCCCGGGGGTCCTTGAGGTCACCGGCGACCAGTTCGCGCTTGAGTTCGATGCCGGCGACGAAGAAGAACACCGCGAGGAGCCCGTCGGCCGCCCAGTGCTCGACGGAGAGGTTCAGACCGAGTGCGGCGGGCCCGGCGTGGAAGTCCCGGACGGCCTCGTAACTCTCCCGGACGGGGGTGTTCGCCCAGATCAGCGCGGCGACGGCGGCGATGAGCAGGAGGACGCCGCCGACCGTCTCGGTGCGCAGCGCTTCCGTGACGACGGTCCGTTCGGGCAACGAGAGTCGTCCGAGGGCTCGGCGGTCCTTCGGGGGTCCCCCGTCTGATCCGGGAGCGGGGGGCGGGGCGGGGGTGGGCGCGGACAAGGGGGTCGACCTCCGGTCGGTGGGCAGGGCTGAGCACATGCCGACCAGACTTCCCGGCGCACCTATGGAGATCTCGGAGCTCGCGGAGAGCCCAGAGTTCGTTGTCGCGTGCTGACGCGTACCGATGTGTGTCGACGTGTGCCGACGTGTGGCGAGGCGCCTTGACGTGTTACTCAGCTTACCCATGGTGCGGCCGGAGCCTCTGCCTTGCCCATGGTGCGGCCGGGTCGATCCGGTGATCTTCACGGTAGACGCGAGACGCGGAAGGGGCACCCGGCGCTTCCGCTGCCGGGTGCCCCTTCGAGGACCACGCCCCTTCGAGGCTCATGCCCCTCTCGCGCCGTGCGTCAGTCCTCGCTGACAGCCGAAGGGAGCTTTGTCTGGATGAGTGCCATGACCGTCGAGTCGGTCAGCGTCGTGATGTCTCCCAGCTGGCGGTTCTCCGCGACGTCGCGGAGCAGCCGGCGCATGATCTTGCCGGACCGGGTCTTGGGCAGCTCGGCCACCGGCAGGATCCGCCTCGGCTTGGCGATCGGGCCGAGGGCCTTGCCGACGTGGGCCCGCAGTTCGCCCACGAGGGTTTCGGTCTCCGACGCCGTACCGCGCAGGATCACGAAGGCCACGATCGCCTGGCCGGTCGTCTCGTCGGCCGCGCCCACGACGGCCGCCTCGGCGACCGACGGGTGGGAGACGAGCGCCGACTCGACCTCGGTGGTCGAGATGTTGTGCCCGGACACGAGCATCACGTCGTCCACCCGGCCGAGCAGCCAGATGTCGCCGTCCTCGTCCTTCTTGGCGCCGTCGCCCGCGAAGTACTTGCCCTCGAAGCGCGACCAGTACGTGTCGAGGAACCGCTGGTCGTCGCCCCAGATGGTGCGCAGCATCGACGGCCACGGCTCGGTCAGGACGAGATAGCCGCCGCCCCCGTCGGGGACTTCCCGTGCCTCGTCGTCGACGACCGTCGCCGAGATGCCCGGCAGTGCCCGCTGCGCGGACCCCGGCTTGGTCTCGGTCACGCCCGGCAGCGGCGAGATCATCATCGCGCCGGTCTCGGTCTGCCACCAGGTGTCCACGATCGGGGTGCGGTCACCGCCGATGTGCTTGCGATACCAGATCCACGCCTCGGGGTTGATCGGCTCACCGACGGAGCCGAGTACGCGCAGGCTCGACAGGTCGAACTTCGCGGGGATGTCGTCGCCCCACTTCATGAACGTACGGATGGCCGTCGGGGCCGTGTAGAGGATCGTCACGCCGTACTTCTGGATGATCTCCCAGAAGCGCCCCTGGTGGGGGGTGTCGGGCGTGCCCTCGTACATCACCTGGGTCGCGCCGTTCGCCAGCGGACCGTACGTGATGTAGGAGTGCCCGGTGACCCAGCCGATGTCGGCCGTGCACCAGTAGACGTCGGTCTCCGGCTTGAGGTCGAAGACGGAGTGGTGCGTGTACGCGGTCTGGGTGAGGTAGCCGCCGGAGGTGTGCAGGATGCCCTTCGGCTTACCCGTCGTCCCCGAGGTGTAGAGGATGAACAGCGGGTGCTCGGCGTCGAACGCCTCGGGTGTGTGCTCGGCGGACTGCTTCTGCGTGATCTCGTGCCACCAGACGTCGCGGCCCTCGGTCCACGCGACCTCCTGGCCCGTACGGCGCACGACGAGCACCTTGTCCACGCCGTCGACCCGGGAGACCGCCTCGTCCACGGCCGGCTTCAGCGCGGCCGGCTTGCCGCGCCGGTAGCCACCGTCCGAGGTGATGACCAGCTTGGCGTCGGCGTCCTGGATACGGGTGGCGATGGCGTCGGCGGAGAAGCCGCCGAAGACCACGGAGTGCGCGGCGCCGATGCGGGCGCAGGCCAGCATCGAGACGACGGCCTCGGGAATCATCGGCAGATAGATGGCGACCCGGTCGCCCTTCTCGACACCCAGCTCCGTCAGGGCGTTGGCGGCCCTGGAGACCTCGTCCTTGAGCTCGGCGTAGGTGATGGCGCGGCTGTCGCCGGGCTCGCCCTCGAAGTGGATGGCGACGCGGTCGCCGTGGCCGGCCTCGACGTGCCGGTCCACGCAGTTGTACGCGACGTTGAGCTTGCCGTCCTTGAACCACTTCGCGAACGGAGGGTTGGACCAGTCCAGGGTCTCGGTCGGCTCGGTGGCCCAGGTCAGCCGACGGGCCTGCTCGGCCCAGAAGCCGAGCCTGTCAGCCTTGGCCTGCTCGTACGCCTCCGCGGTGACGTTGGCGTTCGCGGCCAGGTCGGCGGGCGGCGCGAACCTGCGTTCTTCCTTGAGCAGGTTGGCCAGGCTTTCGTTGCTCACGACATCTCCCTTTCCCAGGGTGTCCGTTGTGTCCCAGGCCACAGCTCATCAGACGGGGACCCCTGGTGACAAGGGCCGTCCGAGAATTGGTTTAGACCTATGTGCGGGATCATGTGCGGGATCACGTGTTCGTGTGGCCTGCCCGCAGACACGGGCGGCCACACGTTCTCACGGACGGGGGAGGAGCGCGGTTCAGGCTCGCGGCCTGTGCGCTTCAGGCCGGGCTGTCGTGCAGGGCCGTCGCAGTGACCCGGTCGAAGAGCTCGCCCTCCTCGGCCCCGTGGGACGTGGCCTCCGTGAGGAGGTACGCCTGGGCCTCGCCCACGTGGAAGTACATCCCGTGCAGTTCGAGCGCGCCCTCCTCCAGTGCTCGCGCCACCGCCTCGTACGCCCGCAGATGCTCCAACTGCTGCACGACGTTGGTGAGACAGAGCTGCTCGGCGGCGTCGGCGGGCGCCCGTCCGGCGATCCGTGTGCAGGGCCGGTCCTTGGCCGCCATCCGCTCCACGCTCGGCAGCCCGTGCCGCAGCCACCGCTTCAACGGCGTCGGTGTGCCTCCCGGTTCGGTGTTCATCAGTGCCTGCATCGCCCCGCATCCGGAGTGCCCGCACACGGTGATGGACCGCACCTGCAGCACCTCCACCGCGTACTCGATCGCGGCCGCCACCGAGTCGTCGCCGCTCTCCTGACCGGGCGGCGGCACGAGATTGCCGACATTGCGTACGACGAAGAGGTCGCCGGGGCCGCTGGAGGTGATCATCGATGTGACCAGCCGGGAGTCGGCGCAGGTCAGGAAGAGCTGTGCGGGCCGCTGTCCCTCCCGCGCGAGCCGGGCCAGCTCACCGCGCACCAGCGGTGCGGTGTTGCGCTGGAACGTACTGATACCGGTGGCCAGTTGGTGCCCGCTGGCGTGCCCGCCGGGCGGCGGTGACTCGGGGCTCTCGCAGTGATGGTTGCGCCATGGGGTCCAGGGTCGGCAGTGACAGTGCGACGACTGCCCGTACCCGCCCTTGACGTGCGGTTCAGCGAGCCGTGCTCCGGTGCGCCCGGTCAGCTCGACGGAGCCGCCCCGGGTGGTGTGCGCGCTCTGCCAGTCGTGCAGCGACTCGTACGCCGCGTGGTCCATGAAGGAGCCGTCCAGCTCGACCACCGCTTCGGCCCCGGGCGGCACCAGATGAAGTGCCCGGCTGAGACGGGGGACTGCGAGGAACGTCAACTGCCCGCGTACCCGGATGTGATGGACGCCGTCCGGGGCCACCTCGCAGGTGATCCGTGTACGTGTGAGGCGGTGCAGGGCGACGCCGACGGCCATGGCGATCCCGAGGACGACGCCTTCCAGGACTCCGAGAACGACGACGCCCAGGGTGGTGGTGGCGTACACCAGTACCTCTCGGTGCCGGGTGACCGTGCGGATGTGGTGCAGGGACACCATCTGGATGCCGACGGCCATCACCAGGGCGGCCAGGGCCGCGAGGGGGATCAGCTCCAGGAGCGGGACCATCAGCAGCGCGGCCACCACCACCCAGACGCCGTGCAGCATCGTGGAGTTTCGGCTGAGGGCGCCGGCCCGCACGTTCGCCGAGCTCCGCACGGCCACGCCCGCGACGGGGAGCCCGCCGAGCGTTCCGGCGACGATGTTGGCGGCGCCCTGTCCGAGTAGCTCGCGGTCGAGGTCGGAACGTCCTTGCTGGGCGGGCAGTCTGGCGGTGAGCTTGTCCACGGCGACGGCGCCCAGGAGCGACTGGACACTGCACACCAGCGTGGTGGTGAGCACGGCGGCGATGATTCCGAGTGCCGGGCCCTCGGGCAGCCCGGCCAGGGCGTGGCTCCGCCAGGACGGCAGGTCGACCTTGGGCAGGGTGAGTCCGGCGAGGGCGGCCGTCGCGGTGGCCGTGGCGACGGCGACGAGCGCGGCCGGGACGGTACGCAGTATCCGTCCTGCGCGTCCGGGCAGCCGGGACCAGGCCAGCAGGATCGTCAGCGTCAGGGCGCTCATCGACAGGGCCGCCACATGGGGGTGAGCCAACTGGGCGGGCAGTTCCCGCACGTTGTCGACGACGGAGCTGCTCGGGGATCCGCCCAGCACGATGTGCAGCTGGGCGACGGCGATGGTGAGGCCGATGCCGGCCAGCATGCCGTGCACGATCGCGGGGCTGACGGCCAGTGCGGAACGGGCCACCCGCGCAAAGCCCAGGACGAGTTGGACCAGTCCGGCGAGGACGGTGATGGCGCAGGTCGTACGCCACCCGTATTTCTGGATGAGGTCGGCGGTGACCACGGTGAGCCCAGCGGCGGGCCCGCTCACCTGGAGCGGCGCACCGCCGAGCCGGCCGGCCACGAGCCCGCCCGCGGCGGCGGCGACGAGCCCCGCCTGCAGCGGCGCCCCGGTGGCGAGGGCGATGCCCAGGGACAGGGGCAGGGCGATCAGGAAGACGGCGATCGAGGCCGACAGGTCGGCGGCCGCGATCCGGGGGGTCCGGGGGACCCGGGGGAGCCGGAAGCGCCGAGGAAACCGGGGGATCCGGGGAGCTCGGCCGCTGGATCGGGGCGGGCTGTGCGGCCGCCCTTCGTCCGGCATGTGCGAAGAGTCGTCGGTGCGGGTGGGGACGCAGGCAGGCATGGTTCCCGTCTCCTCCGGGGCTACGCGGTCGCTTGGGGGCGCGGCCGTGGGTCACGGCGTACAGCGGCGGGATTTCTCAACGCTCGGTAAATGAATCGTAATGGAGAGTAAAGGCTGTGTGCGAAAAACTGGCGCAAATAGGTCAACAGTTCACACCGGAGAGTGATTAATCATTTTGATCGGCTTGTCGTACTACTTCCTTCCGGGACCTCTGCGATCTTGGCCTCGCCGTCTGTGTTGTCCCGATCGAAGGAAGAAGGTGGGCGGAACATGGCCGCCACTCAGAGGGGCCCCACGGGCGCCGCCGTCGCCGTCACCACTGTCTGCGCCGTGGCGCTCGCCGGTTGCGGGATCGGCGACACCGGCGCCGAGAAGGGAGCGCACGGCGAGGGAGCGCACGGCGCGAAGGAGGCCGTGGGCGCCCCTGCGCCCAAGAACCTGGTCCGCCTGATCGGCGACGGCTCCACCGCGTTCACCGGCGCACAGCCGCGACTGCCGCGGGCCGAGCGGCTGAAGCCCGGCCGACGGCCGCCGCAGTTCGTGGTCTTCTCCTGGGACGGCGCGGGCGAGGACAGTCAGCGGCTGTTCTCGCACTTCCGCAAGGTGGCCAAGGGCAACCGGGCGGCCATGACGTACTTCCTCAGCGGCGTGTACATGCTTCCGGAGGGCAGGCGCGACCTGTACCGGCCGCCGCAGCACTCACGCGGCAGCTCAGACATCGGCTTCAACGACAAGCAGGGCATCAAGGCCACCGTGAAGCAGCTGCGCGGCGCCTGGCTCGAGGGCAGTGAGGTCGGCACGCACTTCAACGGCCACTTCTGCGGCAGCGGGGGCGGAGTGGGTGAGTGGTCGGTCGAGGAATGGAAGGACGAGATCGCCCAGGCCAAGTCCTTTGTGAAGTCCTGGAAGACCAACACGGGCACGAGGAAGGGCCTCCCGCTGCCCTTCGACTACGACAAAGAGCTCATCGGCGCCCGCACGCCCTGCCTGGAGGGGCAGAAGAACTTCATGAGGGCCGCCCGTCAACTCGGTTTCCGCTATGACACAAGTGGTGTCAACGACCAGGTCTGGCCCAGGAAGAAGAAGGGTCTGTGGGACCTGTCGATGCAACTCGTCCCGGTCCCGGGCCGTGGGTTCGAGACGTTGACCATGGACTACAACTTCATGGTCAACCAGTCGGGCACCACGTCCCACGGCGATCCCGCCAAGCACGAGTACTGGGGCGACCAGATGCGTGACGGCCTGCTCAAGGGCTTCTCCCGCGCCTACAAGGGCAATCGCGCGCCCCTGATCATCGGCAACCACTTCGAGTCCTGGAACGGCGGCACGTACATGCGCGCCATCGAAGAGACGATCGAGCGCGTCTGTACCAAGCGCGAGGTGCGCTGCGTCTCCTTCCGCCAACTCGCCGACTGGCTCGACGCCCAGGACCCGAAGACCCTTCGCAAGCTCCGCAAGCTCAAGGTGGGTCAGTCCCCGAAGCGGGGCTGGGCGTCGTTCCTGTCCCGCCGGCCCGCCCCGGCCCCGAAGGGAGTGCCGGGCGCGCCGGCGGTCAAGCCGTAGCGGCGCCGGCGACCGAGTCGGTGCGCCTCTGTCGTGCGCCTCAGCGGTGTGCCTGGGCGGGGCGGTCAAGTCGCAGGGTCCGGACGGCACATGTGAGGCAGCGGCAGCGGGATCGGGATCGGGATCGAAATTGGCATCGGGGCCAGGCTTAGGCCAGGGCCAGGGCCAGGGCCAGGGCCAGGGCCAGCGCCGGGGTCGGCCGGTCGTGGCCGGGGGCGTGTGGGCTCACGCCGTCGCGGTCTCGGCCTCCCGCAGGACGAAGGCGGGGTCGACCTGGGCGGCCAGGTCGGCGCCCGTCCGCTCATTGCCCCACGACTGCGCGTTCTTCAGATGGAAGTGGACCATCTGCCGCGTGTAGCGCTCCCAGTCTCGCTGCTCGTAGGTCGCGTCGACAGCCGCCTGGAGGGCGTTCAGCGCACGGCGGTTGTCGTCCTCCAGCTCCTCGAACCGGGGAGGGCGGCCTTTCTCCATGGCCCGTACCCAGTCCGAGTGGCCGACCGTCAGCAGCAGGTCGTCGCCGACCTCGCTCCTGAGGAAGTCGATGTCGTCCTGGCCCTGCACCTTGTTGCCCACGACCTTCAGGGTGACGCCGAAGTCGCGCGCGTACTCCTTGTACTGGTGGTAGACGGAGATCCCCTTCCTGGTCGGCTCGGCGACGAGGAACGTGATGTCGAAACGGGTGAACATGCCGGACGCGAAGGAGTCCGAGCCCGCCGTCATGTCGACGACGACGTACTCGCCCTGGCCGTCGACGAGATGGTTCAGGCAGAGCTCCACTGCACCGGTCTTGGAGTGGTAGCAGGCCACTCCCAGGTCGGCCTCGGTGAACGGGCCGGTGACCATCAAACGGACGGTGCCGCCGTCGAGTTCCACCGGTCGCGCACAGGCTTCGTACACCGGGTTGCCCTCGCGCACCCGCAGGAGACGGGAGCCCTCACCGGGCGGAGTGGTCTTGATCATCGTCTCGGTGGAGGTGATGCGCGGGTTGGAGCCGCGCAGATGGTTCTTGATGAGGCCCAGGTGGTCGCCCATGGCGGGCAGCCGCTGCGCTTCCCTGTCGGTGAGGCCGAGTGCCGGGCCGAGGTGCTGGTTGATGTCGGCGTCCACCGCGACGACGGGGGATCCGGTGGTCGCGAGGTGGCGGACGAAGAGCGAGGACAGGGTGGTCTTGCCACTGCCGCCCTTCCCGACGAAAGCAGTTTTCATGTTCATAAAGAGTAGCGGCGTGCCTGTGCCCGAGGGCTGCCACACGTGAA
Source organism: Streptomyces sp. NPDC048484 (assembly GCF_040651415.1). Taxonomy (NCBI): domain Bacteria; kingdom Bacillati; phylum Actinomycetota; class Actinomycetes; order Kitasatosporales; family Streptomycetaceae; genus Streptomyces; species Streptomyces sp. NPDC048484. The sequence goes on along the minus strand of NZ_JBEZJY010000029.1, from coordinate 89,367 downwards.
GAAGACCACTCGTTCGTGGAGTGCGGGCCAGGTGTGCGTAGGGTCGTACTCATGAGTACGACAGGTGCGAACGCGGACCCCCTCGCGGCGCTGGGCTCGCTGCCCGGCGTGGCGGAATCCGTCGAGTCCGTACGCAAGGCCGTGGACCGGGTCTACGGGCACCGCATCATGCGGCGCCGCAGCAATGAGATCACCGGGGAGGCCGCGCTGCGGGGCTCCCGCGGGTCCGCGGCGCTGTCCGGCGCCGACTGGGCCCTCGAAGAAGTGCGCCGCAGGACCGACTTCAGCGGGGACGACGAGGCCAGGGTGGTGGGCGCGGCCCTCAGGCTGACCGCCGAGGCGGGCGAACTCCTCTCCATCTGGCGGCAGTCGCCCCTTCGGGTACTGGCGAGGCTGCATCTGGTGGCCGCCGCCGACAACGGGGACGCGGTCGGACGTCCGCGGCGTGACGGGGAAGCCGTCACGGAGACCCCGGCGGCAGGCGCCGCGGGACCGTCGTTGATCGGGCTTCCGCTGCCGGACGCGGCCGAGGTCGAGGGCCGCCTCGACGGTCTGGCGCGGCTGGTCATCGGGGGAAGCTCGGCGCCCGCCCTGGTGACCGCCGCCGTGGTGCACGGTGAACTCCTCGCGCTTCGCCCCTTCGGCTCCCACAACGGCCTGGTCGCGCGCGCGGCCGAACGGATCGTCCTCATCGGCAGCGGCCTCGACCCCAAGTCGGTCTGCCCGCCGGAGGTCGGTCACGCGGAGCTGGGCCGTGCGGCCTATGTCGCCGCGCTCGACGGCTATGCCTCCGGGACCCCGGAGGGGATGGCGGCCTGGATCGGCCACTGTGGCAGGGCGGCCGAACTCGGTGCCAGGGAGTCGACGGCCGTGTGTGAGGCGCTGCAGCGAGGCGCCGCGTAAGCCCCTGAGCGGGGTCGTAAGCCCTGGAACAGGTGGTAAGTCCTGACCCTGGAACAGGGTCGTAAGTCCCCTGGCCCTGGTACAGGGTTGTCGGCCCTGACCTGAATGGGGCGGTCGGCCCTGAACAGGGTTGCGGCGGTACGGATGTCCGTACCGCCGCTGGCATGTTCACCCGGTTACCAAGCGTCCTCGGAGTGTTGCCCATCAGGTCGGGAACTGTTGCCCGTCGCCTGGTGCGGCTGGCCCGTAATCGACGGGTCGACGTCGCGTGGGTGCCCGGTGTTCATGCTCGGTCCGTGGGGCCTCGGTTGCGTTAGAAGGTGATCCTTTCGGATGTCCTTGGTCTCGCGGGCCGTTAATCCCTTTGTACTCCAGGACCGGGGCAAGCGGAACCCCTCGCCGTACTTCTTTACTTTTGCCCCTAAAGGGGGCGAATCGGTCGCTCGACCCGAAAGAGCGAACGAGGAGGGGCCGACGGGAGCGAGGAGGTAGGAGTGGCACCTCGCCGACAGCTCAGCTCAGCTCAGCTCACCGCCGCGCGGCGTCGGCTCGCATACCAGACGAGTCCCGCCGTGGCCGCCGCCGCTCCGATCGCCGCCGCCGCGACGATGGCCGGCCGGGGCGGTGCGGACAGCCGCTGCTTCAGCCGCACCGGATGGTGGAAGTCGAGGACGGGCCAGGCGCGCGCGACAGCCTCGCGGCGCAGCGCGCGATCCGGGTTCACGGCGTGCGGATGGCCGACCGCCGCGAGCATCGGGATGTCGGTCGCCGAGTCGCTGTACGCGTAGCAGAGTGCGAGGTCGTACCCCTCGGACGCGGCCAGCTCCTTGACGGCCTCGGCCTTCGTGGGGCCGTACGCGTAGTACTCCACCTCGCCCGTGAAGCAACCGTCGTCTCCCACGATCATGCGGGTCGCCACCACCCGGTCCGCGCCCAGGAGCTCACCGATCGGCTCGACGACCTCCGCTCCGCTCGTGGAGACGATCACGACGTCGCGACCGGCGATGTGGTGCTCCTCGATGAGGGAGGCGGCCTCGTCGTAGATGATCGGGTCGATCAGGTCGTGCAGGGTCTCGGCGACGATCTCCTTCACCTGCTGGACGTTCCAGCCTCGGCACAGGGCGGACAGATACTCGCGCATCCGCTCCATCTGGTCGTGGTCGGCGCCTCCCGCGAGGAAGACGAACTGGGCATATGCGGTACGCAACACCGCCCGGCGGTTGATCAGGCCGCCTTGGTAGAACGACTTGCTGAAGGTGAGCGTGCTCGACTTCGCAATGACCGTCTTGTCCAGGTCAAAGAAGGCCGCTGTACGGGGCAAGGAGTGGTTTTCCACGAGGTTGAGCATATGCGCCCGCCATTCGGGCTACTGTGAGACGTGTGGGTTTGCCTGAGAGTGCTCTCGGGTACACCATGGAAGTCACGGATCGTTCGCGACCGTGCTAACCCGGTTTGGCTCCTCCCCCCCCGAGTCAAACCGTGGGGACGACCCCCGCTCTCCCCCCCGGCGGGGGTCGTCGCATGTCCGGAGGGGTTTTCCCCTCCTTTTGAAGAACGCCGGGCCCCGTTGTGCGGGGCCCGGCTTTTTTCTGCAACCGCACACGGTCTGTCACTCTGCGTAGTCGTTGCGTTGCTCCAGGGTTGCTCCAGCGCTGATCCGGGACTGCCCGGCCGCTGTTCTGTCGCTGCTCCGGGGAACTCGTACATCGGTCACTGGTTCGGGTGAAGGCGATATCCACAACCGCCGAGATGTCCACAGTTATCGACCAAGATCCACACGATTTCCAGGATCGCTGCACCGTGATTCCAGCGCGTACCGCTCGCGGAAGTTCATGGCCGGTTCCGATTGTCCGGCGGCTATGGCCGGTTCGTATCGGCGGTTCATATGGAGAGCCGGGTGCCGGTTCTTGCGCTGGGCGGGAATCGCGGGGCCGCAAGAGCTCCGCGGGGAAGCAGCGAAGGGGGCTGGAGAGCATGGCGGGAGCCATCACACATGACCGGCAGCCGGTCGCCGAAGGGCGGCAGGGCGGACCGTTGATCGTCACGGAGGACGCGAATCTGCTGGACGACCTGCTGCGGCTGTGTGCCGCGGCCGGCGCCAGGCCGGAAGTCCACCACGGGGTGCCGGAGCGTGGCGGCGGCTGGGACACAGCGCCCCTGGTGCTCGTCGGCGACGACGCGGCGCGACGGGTGCGCGGTGCCGCACGCAGACGCGGAGTGGTGTTGGTTGGGCGGGATCAGGACGATTCCGGGGTCTGGCGAAGGGCTGTGGAGATCGGCGCGGACCATGTGCTGGTGCTGCCGGATGGCGAACAATGGCTGGTCGACCGGATCGCCGACGTGGCCGAGGGAGTCGGCCCGCCCGCCCTCACCGTCGGAGTGATCGGCGGTCGCGGGGGCGCCGGATCGTCCACGCTCGCCTGCGCGCTCGCGGTCACCTCGGCGCGCCAGGGCAGGCGCACTCTCCTTGTCGACGCGGATCCACTGGGCGGCGGACTCGACGTACTCCTCGGCGGAGAGGCCGTCGAAGGGCTCCGCTGGCCGGCCTTCGCCGCCTCGCGCGGGCGGGTCGGCGGCGGAGCCCTGGAGGAGTCGCTGCCCGCACTGCACGCCCTGCGGGTCCTCAGCTGGGACCGCGGCGACTCCGTCACCATCGCGCCCGAGGCCGTCCGGGCCGTCCTGGCCGCGGCCAGGCGGCGCGGCGGGGTGGTGGTCGTGGATCTGCCGCGCCGGGTCGACGAAGGGGTCGCCCAGGTCCTCGCCCAGGTCGACCTGGGGCTGCTCGTGGTCCCCGCCGAGCTGCGTGCCGTCGCGGCGGCCGGGCGGGTGGCGTCCGTGATCGGCATGGTCCTGAGGGACCTGCGCGTCGCGGTGCGCGGGCCGTACGCACCAGGCCTGGACGACCGGGAGGTCGCCCGGCTTCTCGGACTGCCCCTGATGGGCGAAGTGCCCATGGAGGCAGGGTTGTCGGCGGCCCAGGACCGGGGCGCTCCGCCCGGCGGAGACGGCCGCGGGCCGCTCGCGCGTTTCTGCTCGGCCTTCTGGGAGCGGGCCGCGGTCGCCGGAGGGGGCGTATGAGCGGGGGTACGGGCGGGGGTACGGGCCTGCGGGGCGCCGTGCCCGCACCCGCGGTCCTGCCGGGCGGGTACAAGGTCACGGGCCTCGCGAGCAGGCCGCAGAGCGGAAGTCCGCCCGCTGATACGGGGCTGTTGGCCGGGGTCCGGCAGTGGCTGGCCGAGAGCGGGGGCGAACCGACCCCCGCGCGCGTGGCGCAGGCCCTGCGGGAGCAGGGGCGGGTGCTCGGGGACGCCGAAGTCCTTGGTGCGGCCGAGCGGTTGCGGTCGGAGCTGGTCGGGAGCGGCCCGCTGGAGCCGCTGCTCGACGATCCCTCGGTGACCGACGTGCTGGTCTCGGCGCCCGACAGGGTGTGGGTGGACCGCGGTGGTGGCCTGGAGCTGACAGCTGTGGCCTTTCCGGACGCTGCGGCCGTACGACGCCTTGCGCAACGCCTCGCGGCCGTGGCGGGGCGGCGGCTCGACGACGCACACCCCTGGGTGGACGCCAGGCTTCCCGACGGCACCCGGCTGCACGCGGTGCTGCCACCGGTCGCCGTCGGCTCGACCTGCCTGTCGCTTCGGGTGGTTCGGCCGAAGGCGTTCACGCTCGACGAACTGGTGGCCGCGGGGACGGTGCCGCCGGGCGGGGACCGACTGCTGCGGGCGCTGCTCGACGCGAGGCTCTCGTTCCTGATCAGCGGCGGTACGGGCAGCGGCAAGACGACACTGCTGAGCGCTCTGCTCGGCCTCGTCGGACCGGGCGAGCGGATCGTGCTCGCCGAGGACTCGGCGGAGCTGCGCCCCGACCATCCCCATGTCGTACGGCTGGAATCCAGACCTCCCAACCAGGAGGGCGCCGGACTCGTCACGCTCCAGGACCTGGTGCGCCAGGCACTGCGCATGCGGCCGGACCGACTGGTCGTGGGTGAGGTGCGAGGCCCCGAAGTGGTCGCTTTGCTGGCCGCGCTGAACACGGGACATGAGGGCGGCTGCGGGACCGTTCACGCCAACGCCGCGTCGGGAGTGCCGGCCCGTCTGGAGGCGCTGGGCACGGCCGCGGGGCTCGACCGGGCGGCGCTGCACAGCCAGGTGGCGGCCGCGCTGTCGGTGGTGCTCCATCTCGTACGGGACCGGGCCGGGCGGCGGCGGATCGCCGAGGTGCATGTGCTGGAGCGGGATCCGGCAGGGCTGGTCGTGACGGTGCCCGCGCTGCGGTGGGGCACGGAGGCCTTCACGTACGGGCCCGGGTGGGCGCGGCTGCGAGAGCTGCTCGGGGGCGTGAGCGACGTGGGCGGTGTGAATGGCGCGAGTGGTGTGGGCGAACGGAGGGAGGGGCTGTGACGGGGATCGGCGAGGTGTCGGTGGGGACGGCGATGGCGTGTGCGGGGGCGGCTGCCTGGCTGATGGGCGGGCCGGGGACCGGGGCGCGGCGGGCGCGGCTGGTGTGTGCGGGTGGCGCGGCGGCGGGCATCGGGCCGCCGCCGTGGAAGGGGGCGGTACGGATCGGGGAGCGGCTGCGGCGGCTGCACAGGACACGGGGCGAGTGGTGGGCGCTGGTCGCCGGGTTGGTGGGCGGGCTGCTGGGGGCGTCCGTGGTGCCGGTCGTCCTGGGGGCACTCGGGGTTCCGCTGGTACGGCGAGCCCGGCGTGCCGGAGCGGCGCGGAGAGCGGGCGAGCGGCGGGCCGCAGCGGTGATCGCGCTGTGCGGGGCGCTCGCGGGGGAGATCCGGGCAGGGCGGCAGCCGGGCGAGGCACTGCTGGGTGCCGCCCGGGACTCAGGAGGGCTCGGCGGCGCGCGGACGGTGGTCCTGGCGGCGGCCCGGTTCGGCGGGGATGTGCCGGCCGCGCTCACCGAAGCGGCACGGCGGCCCGGGGCCGAAGGACTGCTGGGACTCGCCGCGTGCTGGCGCGTCGCCGTGGACCGGGGCGCGGGACTCGCGGCCGGGCTCGACCGGCTGGAGGGGGCGCTGCGAGCCGAGCGGGACCAACGCGCCGACCTGCGGGCCCAGTTGGCGGGCGCGCGGTCGACGGCGGTACTGCTCGCGGGGTTGCCGGTGCTCGGACTGGTCCTGGGTACCGCGCTCGGCGCCGACCCGTTGCACGTCGTGCTGCACACCGGGGCGGGCCTCGGCTGTCTGCTGGTCGGAGGGGTTCTGGAGAGCGTCGGCCTGTGGTGGGCGCTGCGGATCGTACGGGGAGCGGAGGCGGGATGAGCACGGAGGTTGTCCACAGGCTGGGGGTGGCGGTGTGTGTGGCGCTGGGATGGTGGGCGCTGGCCCGGTCCATGGGCGCGGCGCAGCGGGAACGGAGGGTGCGCAGACGGTTGGCGGCGCTGCTGGTACTCCTGGCCGACGAGCGCGGGCCGGCTGGGGAGCGGATCTCCTCCGGACGGCGCCGGCAGGCGCGTGATGCCGTGCGGCGATGGCTACCGGTGATCGGTGCCATGAGCGGCTGCTGGGTGTTCGTCGGTGGCGTGACCGGGGTTGTGGTGGGGCTCGTGGCGGCGTTCGGGATGTGGCGGTGGCAGCGCAGACCGGCGCCGGTGGAGGAGTTCGACGCGGCACGGGCCGCACGCCAACTGCCCCTTGCCGCGGATCTGCTGGCCGCCTGCATCGCTGCGGGGGCGAGTCCGGTCCTGGCAGCCCGGGCGGTGGGGGAGGCCCTGGACGGGCCGGTGGGGGAGCGGCTGGCGCGGGGAGCCGCCGAGGTGCGTCTCGGCGGCGAACCGGCAGAGGCGTGGCGAGGACTGGCCGCGTTGCCGGGGGCCGGAGCACTGGCCCGGTTGCTGGAGCGGGCCGGCGAGTCGGGCGTACCCGCGGCGGTACCGGTCGCGCGTCTCGCCTCCGAGGCCCGAGCGGAACGGGAGCGTGCTGCCACGGCTCGTGCGCGACGGGCGGGCGTTCTGATCACCGCGCCTGTCGGGCTGTGCTTTCTGCCCGCGTTCATCGCGCTCGGGGTCCTGCCGGTGGTGCTCGGGCTCGCGAGCGGCGTGCTGGGCGGGGGCGACGGATGACGGGCTGAACAAGCGAAAGCGGCCGAACAGGCTGAACAGGCTGGACGACGGATGAGCAAGGTCAGCGGAACAGAGTCGTACGGGGGTTCGGATGGGTAAGGCAGTGCGGGTGCGAGTGCGGGCGTGGGTCAAGGTGGGCAAGGCCTGCGTGGGTTGGGCGCGAGTGGTCCGGAGGGATGCCGGGATGGTCACCTCCGAGTACGCGATGGGACTGATCGCGGCGGTGGGGTTCGCCGCGCTGCTCTACGAGGTGCTGACCAGCGGGCAGGTACGCGGTGCTCTGCAGGACATCGTGGGCCGGGCGCTCCATGGGCGATTCTGAGGCGGGGCGATGACGGGAGCGATGACGGGGGCGACGGCGGCAGCGGCGGCTGCGATGACCGGGGCGGCTGTTCCCGGCAGGGCCCCGGGCCCTGCCCCGCCCGCGGAGACAGGAGACCGCGGCTTCGTGACGGCGGAGGCGGCCGTGGTGCTGCCGGTGCTGGTCGCGTTCACGATGGCGCTGGTCTGGGCGTTGCTGGCCGCCGCCGCGCTGATCCAGTGCGTGGACGCGGCCCGGGCGGGCGCCCGCGCGGCGGCCAGGCAGGAATCACCGGACACGGTGATGGAGACCGCCCGACAGTCGGCACCGAGCGGCGCCCGGGTCTCCGTCCGTCGCGAGGGCGACCTGGTGTACGTCCGGGTCGAGGCCGACACACCGGGACCGGACGCGCTCGCCCTCGACCTGACACAGGAGGCCACCGCCCTGGCCGAGGAGACGGTGGGGGCTGCCCGGTGAGAACGACGAGGCGGCCGATGAGAACAGTGAGGGCGACGAGAACAGTGAGGGTGGTACGAGCCCTGCGGGTGGTGGGAACTTCGAGGGCAGTGGGAAGGGGCGGCCCCGGGCCGCGTACGAGGCCACGCGTGCCGGGGTCTGCGTCGGGCCGGGGGTTGGCGTCGGACCGGGGGTCGGCGACCGTCTGGACCGTGGGTGCGCTCGCGGTGCTGTGCGTCGTCTTCGGTGCCGTGCTCGCGATGGGGCAGGCGGTGGTGGTCCGGCATCGCGCGGGTGGCGCGGCCGACTTGGCGGCCCTCGCGGCGGCCGACCACTGGATGGACGGCGGGACGGAGGCGTGCGCCCGGGCGGACCGGGTGGCACGGGCCCAGGGCACCAGGGTCGTGCGGTGTGCGGTCAGCGGCGACATCTCGGATGTCACGGTCGCGGCGGGGCGCGGGCCGTTGACCGCCGAGGTGCGGTCACGGGCCGGCCCGGCCGGCCAGGTGGTCCCGGCCTTCCACGGGGGACCGGCGGCGCCGACCGGTTCCTCGGGGCCAGTGGGTCGGGTGGGTCGAGTGGAAGCAGGCGAGATCCTGTCCACGCCCACGGCCGGACCCTAGGTGGTTTCTGCGGACTCGCCGGTAATGCCCGTCTCCCCGCCGATCACGCCGATCACGCCGTTCTCCTGGCCGACGGCGACCTCCAAGTCGGTGGCGGGCGCCTCCGGTGATACGGGTGCCTCGGGTGCCTCGGGCGATTCCGGCGCCCCCGATGCCCCCGGGGCACCCTGTAGGAGCACCGTCAGCAGCCGTACAGCTCCGCGCTTGTGCAGCGGGTCGTTGCCGTTGCCGCACTTGGGGGACTGGATACAGGACGGGCAGCCGGCGTCGCACTCGCAGGAGGCGATGGCCTGACGGGTGGCGGTGAGCCACTCGCGAGCGGTGTGGAAAGCACGCTCCGCGAAGCCCGCGCCGCCGGGCTGGCCGTCGTACACGAAGACGGTGGGCAGCAGGGTGTCCGGGTGCAGCGGGACGGAGACGCCGCCGATGTCCCAGCGGTCGCAGGTGGCGAAGAGCGGCAGCATGCCGATCGACGCGTGCTCGGCGGCGTGCAGGGCGCCGCCGAGGATCTCGGGGTTCACGCGAGCGGCGTCGAGCTGGTCCTCCGTGACCGTCCACCAAACGGCGCGCGTACGGAGCGTGCGGGGAGGCAGATCGAGTTTCGTCTCACCGAGCACCTCACCGGTGATCAGACGACGACGCAGGAAGGAGACGACCTGATTGGTGACTTCGACGGAGCCGTAGCACAACCGGCCGTCGCCCCAGGGGATCTCGACGTCCGTCTCCAGGACGGAGATGGCAGTGGTGTCGCGGGCGACCGTCGAATAGGGCGGGTTGGCCTCCTCGACCAGGGCGACCGAATCGTCCAGGTGCAGCTCGTTGACCAGGTACGTACGACCCTGGTGGAGGTGGATCGCGCCTTCGTGGACGGTGGTGTGAGCGGCCGAGGCGTCGACCGTGCCCAGCAGCCTTCCGGAACCGGCCTCCACGATCTGCACCGGGTTCCCGCCTCCGCCGCGGATGTCGGTCAGGTCGGCGGCCCGCTCCCGGCGCGTCCAGTGCCACGCCTTCGTGCGGCGGCGCAGTAGCTTCGCGGCCTCCAGCTGCGGCATCAGCTCGGCGGTGGCCGGACCGAAGAGGGCGAAGTCCTCCTCCGTGAGGGGAAGTTCGGCTGCGGCGGCGCACAAGTGGGGCGCGAGGACGTACGGGTTGTCCGGGTCGAGGACGGTGGACTCCACCGGCTGGTCGAACAGGGCCTCGGGGTGATGGACGAGGAAGGTGTCCAGCGGGTCGTCGCGGGCGACCAGCACCGCGAGCGCCCCCTGCCCGGCCCGGCCCGCGCGGCCTGCCTGCTGCCACAGGGACGCCCGGGTGCCCGGGTAGCCGGCGATGAGGACGGCGTCCAGCCCGGAGACGTCGATGCCGAGTTCCAGAGCGGTGGTGGCGGCGAGGCCGAGGAGTTCCCCGGAGTGGAGGGCGCGTTCGAGGGCGCGGCGTTCCTCGGGGAGGTATCCGCCGCGGTAGGCGGCCACGCGCCGGGGCAGGGAGCGGTCGACCTCGGCGAGGCGTTCCTGGGCGATCACTGCGATCAACTCGGCCCCGCGGCGGGACCGTACGAAGGCGACCGAGCGGACACCCTGCACGGTCAGGTCGGTGAGGAGGTCCGCGGTCTCGGCGGTGGCGGATCGGCGGACCGGGGCGCCCTTCTCGCCGTGCAGGTCGGTGAGGGGCGGTTCCCAAAGCGCGAACACCAGTTCCCCACGCGGTGAGGCGTCGTCGGCGACCTCCACCACGCTCAGGCCGGTGAGGCGGGAAGCGGCGACCGAGGGCTCGGCGGCGGTCGCCGAGGCCATGAGGAAGACGGGGGAAGAGCCGTAGCGGGCGCACAGGCGGCGCAGCCGACGGAGGACCTGGGCGACATGCGACCCGAAGACGCCCCGGTAGGTGTGGCATTCGTCGACGACGACGTAGCGCAGGGCGCGCAGGAAGGAGGCCCACCGGGCGTGGGAGGGCAGTATCCCGCGGTGCAGCATGTCGGGGTTGGTGAGGACGTAGTTGGCGTACTGGCGCACCCACTCGCGTTCCTCGACGGGCGTGTCCCCGTCGTAGACCGCGGAACGTACGGCATGGCCCAGAGGTTGTGAAAGTTTCTTCACGGATCGGCGCTGATCTGCGGCGAGAGCCTTGGTCGGAGCGAGGTAGAGGGCGGTCGCACCGCGGCCGTTCGGCGCTTCGGAACCGTCGAGGAGTGTCGACAGGACCGGGACGAGGTACGCCAGGGACTTGCCGGAGGCCGTGCCCGTGGAGACGATCACCGATGCGCCGTCCAGGGCGTGCTCGGCCGCGAGAGCCTGGTGGGCCCAGGGGTGTTCGATGCCGGCGGTCTGCACCGCCGCGATGACCTCCGAGCGGATCCGGTCGGGCCACACGGCATGGCGACCCTCACGCGGGGGCAAGTGCTCCGTATGAGTGATGCGCGAAGCCCGGCTCGGCCCCGAGGCGAGCCGGTCCAGGATCTCGCCCGGCGAGGGGCGGGATGTGGTGTCCGTCGAGGTGCGATCGGGTCGGAGATTATTGGCCATCGGCATCGAGTGTGTCACTGGCGTGACGGACAATGGACCCAAGGCGTCGTGCACGCCTGCCGGTAAGTGATTGAATGCCATCGCGGCTGGCGAACCGTCCCGGGGGCTCCGCCGAGGTGTCCCTTGGGATGACCGCTCGATAGCAAGGTGCTGGAGGATCCGTGGACCTGTCCCTGTCGACCCGTACCGTCGGCGATCGTACGGTCGTCGAGGTCGGTGGCGAAATCGATGTATATACCGCGCCCAAGTTGCGCGAACAGCTGGTCGAGCTGGTGAACGACGGCAGTTTCCATCTTGTCGTCGACATGGAGGGCGTGGACTTCCTCGACTCCACCGGTCTCGGCGTGCTGGTGGGTGGCCTGAAGCGGGTGCGTGCCCATGAGGGCTCGCTCCGGCTGGTCTGCAACCAGGAGCGCATTCTGAAGATCTTCCGCATCACCGGCCTCACCAAGGTGTTCCCGATCCACACCTCGGTCGAGGAAGCGGTGGCGGCCACCGACTGAGCGGCCGTCGTCCGGCCCGTCCCTGACTGGCCGGTCAGTCGCCGACAGCCGGTTCCCGGCCGAGCCCGGGAGGCAGAAGTCAATGGAGGGGGGTCAGGTCTCGGCGACCCGACCCCCCGACCGCACGCCCGTAGTTCCGAGGGGGATGCATGGCCACCGTTGAACTCCGCTTCAGCGCGCTGCCCGAGCACGTCAGGACCGCCCGACTGGTGGCGGCAGCGGTGGCGCGCAGGGCCGGAGTGGACGAGGCCGTCCTCGACGAGGTCAGGCTCGCCGTCGGCGAAGCCTGCACCCGGGCCGTCGGCCTGCACCAGAGTGCCGGAATCTCGGCTCCGGTGCGGGTCTCGCTGATCGAGGAGGAGAAGCAGTTCTCCATCGAGGTCGGTGATGAGGCGCCGCACACGGTTCCCGGTGAAAAGCCGCCGGGTGCCCATGGCGGAGCCGACGGTGTGGACGCCGAGACCGAGGAGGACGAAATGGGCCTCGCGGTCATCAGCGGCCTCGTCGACGATGTGGAAGTGACCGCCGGTGAGAACGGCGGACTGATCAGGATGAGCTGGCCCACCACGCCGCCGGCCACGCTCGTTACCTGATCCACCCCCAGGCACTGCCTGAACCTTTGCGAAAGGGCCCTGCTCACCAGGGCCCTTTGGCATGTCCGGCCCCGAACTGCCTCGCACCGCACTGCCTCGCACCGCACCGCCTCGCACGGGCCGCCGCCCCGGCCTCCTGCAGCGCCGCCATCCGGCCCTGGCTACGCCCCTCACCGGCCTCCGGCCCCAGCCCCAGCCTCCGGCCCCGCCTGGCCGCCGCCTGGCCTCACCGTCCTGCCGCCACACGGCTCCGCTGTCGCCCAGGAACCCTCTCCGGCACCCATATCTCCGGGAGGCCTTCGCTTTCCCTGAGAGGCTCTCCCCGGGCCCTTCCTGAGCCACCCTCAGAGGTGTCGGCAGCTGCCCTCCCGGACTTCCCCTGCCAGCCACTCGACGGCCGCCCTCGGGACCGTCCCTCTGACCGCTCGGCGGGACGGACCTCGGGCCGCCCGGTCAGCGCTCGGTGACCGCCCCGGCGGCTCCTCAACCGCTCCGGATCAAGCCATACGCATTTCGTGAATGAATTCACGATCGGGGTTGCGATCAACAATACGATCAGCTTTACACCGCGCCGCACGGCAATGGACCTGGCGTCAACGCCTTTGAGGCATTACCGCTTTCGGGTCCCGTGCTGACGCGTGGATCATTCGCTGAAGAGCATGTGAAGGCCAATTCCGCTTACCGCGCACTGTTTCGATCAGGCTCCGGTACCTACAATCCGTCCACATCTTGAGCTCGGTCCAAGCGTCAAGGAGGACCAATGGCGGGGCTTTCTACCCCTCATCAGTTTGACCAGCCCACTACCCTCGCAGCCGCAGTACTGACAGACGACAACCGTCTCATCGTGATGGTCATCGCGGTTGTCGCCCTTGCGGCGCTTGCCGTCGCCGGTGTCCTGGTCCGCCAGGTGCTCGCGGCGGACGAGGGCACCGACAGCATGAAGGAGATCGCTGTCGCGATCCAGGAGGGCGCAAATGCCTATCTGGGGCGGCAGATGCGCACCCTCGGGGTATTCGCCGTCGTGGTGTTCTTCCTGCTCATGCTCCTGCCCGCGGACGACTGGAATCAGCGCGCCGGCCGATCGGTCTTCTTCTTGATCGGCGCGGCGTTCTCGGCGACCACCGGATATATCGGCATGTGGCTCGCCGTACGCAGCAATGTGCGTGTGGCCGCCGCGGCACGGGAAGCGACCCCGGCGGAGGGTGAGCCGGAAAAGGATCTCACCGCCGTCTCGCACAAAGCCATGAAGATCGCTTTCCGCACGGGCGGCGTCGTCGGCATGTTCACGGTGGGGCTCGGTCTGCTCGGCGCCTCCTGTGTGGTGCTCGTGTACGCGGCCGACGCGCCGAAGGTCCTGGAGGGCTTCGGTCTCGGCGCCGCGCTGATCGCCATGTTCATGCGTGTCGGCGGCGGCATCTTCACCAAGGCGGCCGACGTCGGCGCCGACCTGGTCGGCAAGGTCGAGCAGGGCATTCCGGAGGATGATCCGCGCAACGCCGCGACCATCGCCGACAATGTGGGCGACAACGTCGGCGACTGTGCCGGCATGGCCGCCGACCTGTTCGAGTCGTACGCCGTCACGCTCGTCGCCGCGCTGATCCTCGGCAAGGCGGCGTTCGGCGACTCCGGGCTCGCCTTCCCGCTCATCGTGCCCGCGATCGGCGTACTCACCGCGATGATCGGCATCTTCGCGGTCGCTCCGCGCCGTGCGGACCGCAGCGGGATGAGCGCCATCAACCGTGGCTTCTTCATCTCCGCGGTGTTCTCACTGGTGCTGGTGGCCGTGGCTGTCTTCGTCTATCTGCCGTCGTCGTACGCGGACCTGGACGGCGTCACGGACGAGGCCATCCTCGGCAAGTCGGGCGACCCGCGGATCCTCGCGGTCCTCGCCGTTGCCATCGGCATCGTGCTGGCAGCGCTGATCCAGCAGCTGACCGGCTATTTCACCGAGACAACCCGCCGCCCCGTGCGGGACATCGGCAAGACCTCGCTCACCGGCCCGGCCACCGTCGTCCTCGCCGGTATCTCACTCGGTCTCGAATCGGCCGTCTACACCGCCCTGTTGATCGGCCTCGGCGTCTACGGAGCCTTCCTGCTCGGCGGTACGTCGATCATGCTGGCCCTGTTCGCGGTAGCCCTTGCCGGAACCGGTCTGCTCACCACGGTCGGCGTCATCGTCGCCATGGACACCTTCGGACCGGTCTCCGACAACGCGCAGGGCATCGCTGAGATGTCCGGCGACGTCGAGGGCGCGGGCGCGCAGGTGCTCACCGACCTGGACGCCGTGGGCAACACCACCAAGGCCATCACCAAGGGCATCGCCATCGCCACCGCGGTACTCGCGGCGGCGGCGCTCTTCGGCTCGTACCGCGACGCCATCCTCACGGCCGCGAACGACGTGGGGCAGAAGGTCTCGGGCCCGAGCGCTCCGATGAACCTGATGATGGACATCTCACAGCCCAACAACCTGGTCGGGCTCATCGCGGGCGCGGCGGTCGTCTTCCTCTTCTCGGGGCTGGCGATCAACGCGGTGTCGCGGTCCGCCGGTGCCGTGGTCTACGAGGTGCGGCGGCAGTTCCGCGAGCACCCCGGGATCATGGACTACACGGAGAAGCCCGAGTACGGGCGCGTCGTCGACATCTGTACCAAGGACGCGCTGCGCGAGTTGACCACGCCGGGTCTGCTCGCCGTACTCACGCCGATCGCGGTCGGGTTCACGCTCGGGGTCGGCGCGCTCGGATCGTTCCTCGCGGGTGCCATCGGCACCGGCACGCTGATGGCGGTATTCCTCGCCAACTCCGGAGGTGCGTGGGACAACGCCAAGAAACTCGTCGAGGACGGCCACCACGGCGGCAAGGGCAGCGAGGCCCACGCCGCGACGGTGATCGGCGACACGATCGGCGACCCGTTCAAGGACACCGCAGGACCCGCCATCAACCCTCTCCTGAAGGTGATGAACCTGGTGGCGCTGCTCATCGCGCCGGCAGTAGTCAAATTCAGCTACGGCGAGGACAAGAGCGTGGGCATGAGGGTCCTCATCGCGGTGCTCTCGCTCACCGTCATCGTGGGCGCGGTGTACGTGTCCAAGCGGCGCGGTATCGCCGTGGGTGACGAAGGCAACTCCGGGCGGGTGGCCAAGTCGGTGGATCCGGCGGTGGTTTCGTAGCCCCTGGGCAATTGCCTGATCAGGATCCGCTCAACGGGCGGGCGGACGGCGCGCGTTGACGCGCCGTCCGCCCGCCCGCCGGTGTGTACGCCCTGTTCGTGAGCCTTATCTCGCTTGGTGCAAATGGCTGCAATAACGGTCCAAACGGATGTTCGTCACGGTGGTGTCGCCCACTTGGCGTGTATGTTCCGGGGCCGAGAGCCATGGAAGGGACCAATCCGGTGAACAAGAAGCTCGCGGCCGCACTGTCCAGCGGTGCGGTACTGGTACTGGCGCTGTCGGGATGTAGCGGTGACGACGACAGCGGCGACAAGCTGAACTCATGGGCCGAGCAGGTCTGCGAGGCCGTGCAGCCGCAGGCGAAGAAGATCTCGGCCGCCAACACCGCCATCCAGAAGCAGACCTCGGACAACAGCACTCCGGCGGACGTCCAGAAGACCGACGCCCAGGCCTTCCAGGACATGTCCGACGCCTACAAGGCGATCGGCAGTGCTGTGAAAAAGGCCGGGGCGCCGGACGTGGAGGGCGGCGAGAAGAAGCAGACGGACGCGGTCAAGGAGCTCGACACCATCTCCTCGTCGTACGGCGACCTCAAGAAGCAGGTCGACGACCTCGACACGAAGGACCAGGCGAAGTTCGCCGACGGTCTGAAGGGGATCGCCACCCAGCTGGACAAGCTGAGCCAGAGCGGCAACGACGCCCTCGCGAAGCTGGAGGAAGGCGAAGTGGGCAAGGCGATGGCCAAGCAGCAGAGCTGCAAGAGCGCGTCGGCTTCGGCTTCGGCGACGAAGAGCTGAGAGCCCGCGTCTGAAGCCCGGCGTCGTAGTCCGGCGCCGGGCTGCGGCTTGCGCCCGCCCGGCTGTCCACGACGGCCCGGCGGGCGCGATCGCGTTCGGCGTACGGCTCTCGAACCCGGCGCCCGGCGTCCGGCGCTCTGCGCTCGGCAGGATCGCTTGCGGCAGCGGCAGCGGCGGTAACGGCAAGCGGCAGCGGCGGGCGGCGGTAACAGTAAGCGGCAGCAGCGGTAGAACTGGCGGCAGTGGTGCACTCGCCCGTCGCCCGTCGCGCGTCACAATGGGCGGGTGAGTAACACCACCCTGGCACCGCTGCCCTCGTCCGACCGCACCGACGTCACCGCACGGCTGCGGGACGCCCTACTGAGCGCGTCCTTCAGCGCCGACGGGCTGCTCGACCTGCTCGGCGCCCCCGCGTACGCGGCGCTGGCCCGCAGTGAGACCGTGCCCGCGCTCCGGGCCACCCGGGGCGACTCCCCGCTGGAAGCGCTCGTACGGCTGTTCCTGCTGCAGCAGCCCGTGCCGCACGCGCGCGTGGCGGACGTCCTGCCGGTGGAGGACTGCCTGGAGGGCGGCTGGCTGACCCGCGTCGGCGGGGACGAGGTCGTGGCGGCGGTCGACGTACGGCCGTACGGCGGACCGGGCGGCGAGGACTGGTTCATCGTCTCGGACCTGGGCTGCGCCGTGGGCGGGGCCGGCGGTATCGGCAGCCGTGACGAAGGTGTCGTACTCGGTGTGGGCGGCGCGTCCACCACACTCGCGGGCATCACCGTGCGGGCCCCCGTCGCCGCAGCGCTCGATCTCGGCACCGGCTCCGGGATCCAGGCGCTGCACGCCGCACAGCACGCCACGCGCGTGAGCGCGACCGACCTCAACCCCCGTGCGCTGCACACCACCGCGCTCACGCTCGCCCTGTCCGGGGCTCCGGCGGCCGATCTGCGGGAGGGCTCCCTCTTCGAGCCGGTGGCCGACGAGACGTTCGATCTGATCGTCTCGAACCCGCCCTTCGTGATCTCCCCCGGTGCTCGGCTCACCTACCGGGACGGCGGAATGGGCGGGGACGATCTGTGCCGCACGCTCGTGTCGCAGGCGGGTGACCGCCTGAACGAGGGGGGATACGCGCAGTTCCTGGCCAACTGGCAGCACGTGGAGGGCGAGGACTGGCAGGACCGGCTGCGCTCCTGGGTGCCGCGCGGTTGCGACGCGTGGATCGTGCAGCGCGAGGTCCAGGACGTCACGCAGTACGCCGAACTGTGGCTGCGCGACGCGGGCGACCACCACGGCGACCCGGTGGAGTACCAGGCGCGGTACGACGCCTGGCTGAACGAGTTCGAGGCGCGGAAGGTGAAGGCCGTCGGCTTCGGCTGGATCACCCTGCGCAGGTCGGGGGCGGAGCAGCCCTCGATCGTCCTGGAGGAGTGGCCGCACCCCGTCGAGCAGCCGCTCGGCGACACCGTGCGCGCGCACTTCGAGAGGGTGGACTATCTGCGTACGCACGATGACGCGGCGCTGCTCACGGGGCACTTCGCGCTCGCCGGTGAGATCGTGCAGGAGCAGGTCGGACTGCCCGGTGCCGAGGATCCGGAGCACGTCGTGCTGCGCCAGCACCGCGGGATGCGGCGGGCCACGAAGGTGGACACGGTCGCTGCGGGCTTCGCGGGCGTCTGCGACGGCACACTGAGTGCGGGGCGCATTCTGGACGCCATCGCCCAACTGGTCGGCGAGGATCCGGTGCTGCTGCGCGACCGGACGCCGGCCCAGATCCGGCTGCTGGTCGAGCAGGGATTCATCGAACCCGCACAGTGACGCCCCGGGGGCGGCCCCGGCGAGTCGGCCCGGAGGCTACGGATGATGCGTATCTGTTCCCATGAGTCGGATGTGCCGGTTCTGGCAGGATTGGTCCGCAAAAGGTCTCCTGTCAGTGGCACGTGCGAAGCTACCTTCGAGAGACAGAACTGACGCGTCCTCGGGGGAGGCGCGCTGTCTCGGGGGAGGCTGTATGTCGGGGGACACACCGGGCCGGGGTGAAGGCAGGCTGATCAGCGGGCGGTACCGGCTGCTGCGCACACTGGGCGCGGGCGGTATGGGTCGCGTCTGGCTGGCGTACGACGAGGAGTTGGCCTGCGAGGTCTCCATGAAGGAGATCAATCTGCCGGATCTGCCGATGGAATCGGCGGAGTCCGAGAGCGGGGGCTCTCCTGATCGCACGGACCCGAAATCTCAGGAACGCATCGCCCGGGCCCGCAGCGAGGCACGGAACGCGGCGCGGCTGCGTGGCCATCCCCATGTGGCGACCGTGCACGACGTGTTGATGTACGAGGGGCTGCCCTGGATCGTCATGGAGTTCGTGCCGGACGCGGTCGATCTCCAGACGGTCGTCCGGCGGTCGGGGCCGCTGACACCCGAACAGACGGCCCGGATCGGGCTCGGGGTGCTCGGCGCGCTCACCGCCGGACACCGGATCGGGATCCTCCACCGCGATGTGAAACCCGCCAACATCCTGCTGGCCCCGGACGCCTCGGGCGATCCGTACGCGCGCGTGCTGCTCACCGACTACGGGATCGCGCTGCAGCCCGAGTCCCGCGAGCCCCGGCTCACCGCCACGGCCGGCATCCTCGGCACGCCCGGCTACCTCGCACCGGAGCGGGCCCGCGGCGAGCCGCCCACACCGGCCGCCGACATGTTCTCCCTCGGCGCCACGCTGTACGCGACGGTCGAGGGGCGCGGCCCGTTCGACCGGCACGGGGAGTTCGCGACGTTCACGGCCCTGCTCAGCGAGGAGCCCACCCCGCCGGAGCGGGCAGGTGAACTGGCGCCGGTGCTGCACGGCTTGCTGGTGAAGGACCCGGTGCGCAGGTTCTCGCCGGAGGCGGTGGCGCGGGGCCTGGAGCGGGTGGTGCAGACCCCGCGGGGCGGGGTCTTCGGGCCACCGCCCGGGATGCTGCCGGGCGGCGGGGCGGCGGCTCCCGGGGACGGGCCGCCGTGGTCGACACCGACCCCGGGATCCGCCCAGGGAGCCGCCCCCGGACCCGCGTTCGGGCCCGTTCCTGGGGCGGGGCAGCCCGGCGCGGGCACGCCGGGGTCGGCGCCCGGGGCGGGGCAGGGCGATCCGTGGGGCAGGCCGCAGACGCCCGGTTTCGCGCCCGGCTCCGGGCCGCCCGGTTCGTGGCAGGGGGCGGAGACGCCCGGGTCGGCGCCCGCGGCAGGAAGTCCGCCGCAGTTCCCGGCCTCGCACACGCCTCAGGGCGCGCCCGCACCGAACACGCCCCAGAGCCACAGCACTCCGCAGACGCCTCCGCAGACACCGCACACTCCGGGCACTTCTTCTGCGCAGAGCCCGCCGGGCGCGGCGCAGGGCTCCTGGCAGGGGCCCGGGTCGCGGGGGCCGTACGAGCCCTGGAATCCCTATGCGGGCGGGTCTCCCTCGGCGTACGCGGGCAGCGGCTCTCCCCAGTCCGCCCAGTCCTCCCAGCCCTACGGGAGCGCCGGTTCCGCCGCCTCGCCCTACGGGAGCCCGTCCACGCCGTACGCCGGCAACGGGGCCCCGCCCTACGGCAGCGGTCCGGCGACGGTCAGCAGCGGCGGGGCCGGTGGTGACCAGGGCGGCCGAGGCGGCGGCGAGCGGCGTCGCAAGCTGCCTGCCGGAGCGGTCGTCGCGATCGTCGTGGCACTGGTGCTGGTGATCGGCGGCGCGTGGGCGGTCGTCACGCTCGGCGGTGACGACAAGAAGGAGCCGAAGGCCGGCGGGACGAAGCCGTCCTCGGCGGACGACAAAGGGCCCTCGGACGAGCAGACGGGGCCGGCTCTTCCGTACGGGCAACAGGTCGGACTCAAGAAGCCGTTGCAAGCCGGGGACTGTGTGAGGGCGGTCTGGTCGGGAGCGGCCTTCAAGTCGGTGCCGAACCTCGGCGTCGTGAACTGCGCGGACGACTGGCCGGACGGCCAGGTGGTGGCGGTGGACACGGCAGCCGACTACGCCGACGCCCGCGACGCGGGCTCCAGGCGCTGCGAGCGGCAGGGCGAGGACATTGCCGGGGCGCTGCCGGACGCGGACCTGTACGCCGTGCTGCCGACGAAGCGGGGGTTCGAAGCGGCCGACGGCGGTACGGCATGCCTCGTACTGGGACGGCATGCCGCCATCGGTGGCGAAGTGGGGCGTTTCCGGGACGACGGGACGAAGCTGTGGGTCGGTCAGATGAGCATCGGCGACTGCTGGGTCCTCAAGGAGCTGGAGGACACCTATGAGGCCCCGCTGACCGACTGCGCCAACCTGCACACCGACCAGGTGATAGGTGTCGTCCCGGCCCCGGCGAAAATGGACTACAAGAAGGGCGCCGCCAACGCGAACAAGCTCTGCAGCAACAAGTTCGAGTCGACGTGGGCGTCCGACCCGGAGCGTGTCGTCTACGGCTGGGTGGCCGACAAGAACGACTGGAACAACGGATTCACCAAGGCGGTGTGCACGGTGAGCCGTGCCGACGGCACGCAGACGAGCGGAAAGATACCGGCCCCCGGCGCGGTGTGACGGACTCCACCCGTGGGCGTGATCGGCTCCGAGCACGTGCGGTGGCCGGGCCTGTGCACGTGCGGTGGCCGGGCCCGTGCGGGCGGTGTGGTCGCGGTGTGAGCTATCCCGCATCGGGGCGCACGGAGTGGGTCGCCTTCCGTTCATCCACGGTTGGGGTCCCGGCTTCCCGGAGGTGCCAGGGTCCCGACCCAGGGTACGCAAGGGCGAAGGGACGAGCCATGGAGAGCGGACCGGCGATCTTCACGGGATCGGTGTTCGCCCTGTTCGGAGGCGGACTGCTGCTGTGGACCGCGGTCCGGCTCAGGCAGCGCGCCCCCGTCGCCCACGGGGTGAATCCCCTCGCTTCGGCGACGGCCGCGGGCTCGGCCGGGGCGGCCGCCCTACTCCTCGCCGTGTGGTGTTTCACTCGCGTCTGAGTGCCGCCCGCAGAAGCGCACGGGCCTGCTCCCGCTGCCCGGGAGGCGCCCGAAAGACGCCTCCTCCAAGTCCGGGAACCGCGGCTCCGGCGGCGGGCGCGGGCAAGATCCACACGTGCCGGATCCCACCTCCGCGGTAATTGAGAGGTCACGCTCCGGATACCCCGGAAACGGCAGGTCGGCACTCCGGGCGGCAGGAATGGCGGGAGTCGGGTTACCGTTCGAGTGGCCGTTGCGGGCTTTTCCCGTTTGACAGGGGGGCGGGATGTACCGTCACACTCCGCAGCGTCAGCATGACCCGACCCCCGGGTTCCAGGCCTGGGGCGAGACCCCCTGCGTCGACCGGAGAGAAGAGCGAAGTTGTCCCCGACCAGCGAGACCGCACACGGCGGCCGCCGACTCGTCATCGTCGAGTCGCCTGCCAAGGCGAAGACGATCAAGGGCTATCTCGGCCCTGGATACGTCGTCGAAGCGAGCGTCGGGCACATCCGCGACCTCCCCAACGGCGCCGCGGAGGTGCCCGAGAAGTACACCGGCGAGGTGCGCCGGCTCGGTGTGGACGTCAATAACGACTTCCAGCCGATCTACGTGGTCAACGCTGACAAGAAGGCGCAGGTCAAGAAGCTCAAGGAACTGTTGAAGGATTCCGACGAGCTCTTCCTCGCAACCGATGAGGACCGCGAGGGTGAGGCCATCGCGTGGCACCTTCTTGAGGTCCTGAAGCCCAAGGTCCCCGTCCACCGGATGGTCTTCCACGAGATCACCAGGGACGCGATCCGCAGCGCCGTCGCCAACCCGCGCGAGCTCAACCAGCGCATGGTCGACGCCCAGGAGACCCGCCGCATCCTCGACCGCCTCTACGGCTACGAGGTCTCGCCGGTCCTCTGGAAGAAGGTCATGCCGCGGCTGTCGGCGGGCCGCGTCCAGTCCGTGGCGACCCGCCTCGTCGTCGAGCGGGAGCGCGAGCGCATGGCCTTCCGCTCCGCCGAGTACTGGGATCTCACCGGCACCTTCGGCACCGGCCGTGCCGGTGACCAGAGCGACCCGTCGAACCTGGTCGCCCGGCTGACCGCGGTCGACGGCAAGCGCGTCGCCCAGGGCCGCGACTTCGACTCGGTCGGCCAGATCAAGAGCGCGAACACGCTCCACCTGGACGAGACGAACGCCCGCACGCTGGCCGCCGCCCTGGAGAACACGAACTTCTCCGTACGGTCCGTCGAGTCGAAGCCGTACCGACGCTCGCCGTACGCACCGTTCCGTACGACCACGCTCCAGCAGGAGGCGAGCCGCAAGCTCGGATTCGGCGCGAAGGCCACGATGCAGGTGGCGCAGAAGCTGTACGAGAACGGCTTCATCACCTACATGCGTACGGACTCCACGACCCTCTCGGACACCGCGATCACCGCGGCCCGGGCGCAGGTCACGCAGCTCTACGGCGCGAGCTACCTGCCGGACAAGCCGCGTACGTACGCCGGGAAGGTCAAGAACGCGCAGGAGGCGCACGAGGCGATCCGCCCCTCGGGTGACCGTTTCCGCACCCCGGCCGAGACCGGCCTGACCGGTGACCAGTTCCGGCTGTACGAGCTGATCTGGAAGCGGACCGTCGCCTCCCAGATGAAGGACGCGGTCGGCAACTCCGTCACCGTGAAGATCGCGGGTGCGGCCTCCGACGGCCGGGACGCCGAGTTCAGCGCGTCCGGCAAGACGATCACCTTCCACGGCTTCCTGAAGGCGTACGTCGAGGGCGCGGACGACCCGAACGCCGAGTTGGACGACCGCGAGCGCCGCCTCCCGCAGGTCGATGAGGGAGACCCGCTGTCCGCCGAGGAGATCACGGTCGACGGCCACGCGACCAAGCCCCCGGCGCGCTACACCGAGGCCAGCCTGGTCAAGGAGCTGGAGGAGCGGGAGATCGGCCGCCCGTCGACGTACGCGTCGATCATCGGCACGATCCTCGAACGGGGCTATGTGTTCAAGAAGGGGACGGCCCTCGTGCCCTCCTTCCTGTCCTTCGCCGTGGTCAACCTCCTGGAGAAGCACTTCGGGCGGCTCGTCGACTACGACTTCACCGCCAAGATGGAGGACGACCTCGACCGCATCGCGCGGGGCGAGGCCCAGGCCATTCCGTGGCTCAGGCGCTTCTACTTCGGCGAGGGCGAGGCGACCGGCGCCGCGGAGGCGGGCAACGGCGACGGCGACCACCTCGGCGGTCTCAAGGAGCTTGTCACCGACCTCGGCGCCATCGACGCCCGCGAGGTGTCGTCGTTCGCCGTGGCCGACAGCGACATCATGCTGCGCGTCGGCCGCTACGGCCCGTACGTCGAGCGTGGCGAGAAGGACTCCGAGAACCACCAGCGCGCCGACGTCCCCGAGGAGCTCCCGCCCGACGAGCTGACCGTCGAGCTCGCGGAGGAACTGCTCGCCAAGCCGAGCGGCGACTTCGAACTGGGGGCCGACCCGGAGTCGGGCCGCCAGATCATCGCCAGGGACGGACGCTACGGCCCGTACGTCACCGAGGTGCTTCCCGAGGGCACCCCGAAGACCGGCAAGAACGCCGTGAAGCCGCGTACGGCCTCGCTCTTCAAGTCGATGTCCCTGGACATGGTGACGCTTCAGGACGCGCTCAAGCTGATGTCGCTGCCGCGCGTCGTCGGCAAGGACGCCGAAGGCGTGGAGATCACCGCGCAGAACGGCCGCTACGGCCCGTACCTGAAGAAGGGCACCGACTCGCGCTCCCTGACGAGCGAGGAGCAGCTCTTCTCGATCACCCTCGACGAGGCCCTCGCGATCTACGCGCAGCCCAAGCAGCGCGGCCGAGCGGCTGCCAAGCCGCCGCTGAAGGAGCTGGGCGCCGATCCGGTCAGCGGGCAGCCGGTCGTCGTCAAGGACGGGCGCTTCGGACCGTACGTCACCGACGGCGAGACCAACGCGACGCTGCGCTCCGACGACAGCGTCGAGGAGATCACTGCGGAGCGGGGCTTCGAACTGCTCGCGGAGAAGCGGGCGAAGGGGCCGGCGAAGAAGACGGCCAAGAAGGCGCCCGCCAAGAAGGCGCCGGCGAAGAAGACGGCAGCCAAGAAGACCGCGGCCAAGAAGACCACCACCGCCAAGAAGACGACCGCGAAGAAGGCGACCGCCGCCAAGGCGACGCCCGAGGACTGAGCGGCTCCATAGAGCACCTCGCTCCACAGAGCACCGAACCGCTCCATATTCGGTGCTCTCTATCGGGTGGGTGCTCCATATTCGGTCGAGGACCGGTCCGGAGGCGGACCGGGTTCTTCACCTTCGGTTCGCCGAACGAGCGCCCTGGCACCTCTTGGTGTCGAGGGCGTTCGCATGTTCGGGGGCCTCTTCGAGGACGGGCCCCCTGCCGATAGGCTGGTGGAATGACGCGTGCCGAGCAGCCAACGGCCCACCAACCGGCCCCTGACGACGCCCTGGTCGCGGATTCGCGGGAGCGAGCCGTCCGGGCGCTGCTGCGTGTACCGCAACTGAGGCGGTTGTGGAGCGCCCAGCTGGTGGGTGGCGTCGGCGATGCCCTCGCGTTGCTCGTCCTGGTTCTGCTCGCCCTGCAGGCGGCGGTGCTCGACGGTTCCTTCGGAGGCGGCTACCGCGGAGTGGCCCTCGCCATGTCGGCGGTCTTCGGGGCACGGATCCTCGCGACGCTGCTCTTCGGGGCGGTACTTCTCGGCCCGCTCACCTCACTCACCTCCCAGGACGGTCCGCTCGACCGCCGCTGGACCATGGCCGGCGCGGACGGCGTACGGGCCGTGCTGCTGATCATCGCGCCCCTGTGGATCGACTGGACACCCGAGAACGCGCCGGCCGTGCTCCTGGTGACGGCGTTCGTGATCGGAGTCGCCGAGCGCTTCTGGACGGTGTGCCGTGAGAGCGCGGCTCCCGCGCTCCTGCCCACGCCGCCGCTGGAGGGCGCGACGGTACGGCCGCTGCCGGACCACATGGACGCACTGCGGCGCCTGGCACTGCGTACGGGCTTCGTCACGGTGCCCCTCGCGGCGGCGGCGCTCGTTGTCGCCGGGCTCGTCAACAATCTGCTGGGCGCCGGAGTCGCGTGGTTCGACCAGCACCAGGCGGCGCTCGCCTCGTACGTCTCCGCGGGCCTTTTCGCCGCCTCCCTGTCGATCCTCACCTTCCTCGAACTGCCCGACGCACGGACCCCCCGCGCGCGGTCGCCGCTCGAAGGGCTGCGCCGCCCCAAGACCGGTACAGGCATCGACAAGGGCCGCACGGGGGTCATCCCGCTCCTGGTGCTCGCCTGCGCGGCCGTCGCCGGTGCGATCGCGGCCGCTGTCGCCGTGGCCGTGCTGCACGCCAAGGACCTGGGCGGCGGCCCGGTGACGTACGGGCTGCTGGTGCTCGCGCTGACCGGGGGTGTCGCGATCGGCATCCGTACGGCGGCCAAACTGCTGCCGTCCCTGTCGCGCCGGCGCCTGCTCGCCCTGGCGATCGCCTTCACCGGGATCGCCCTGCTCGCCGCCGGGCTCGTCCCGGACGTCACCACCGAGCTGCTGATCGTGGGCCTCGCGGGCATCGGCGCGGGCGTCGCCGCGAACACCGGGCACGCGCTGCTCGACCAGGAGGCCGAGGACTACCGGCGGTCGCGTACGACGGAACACCTGCACGCGGTCGTACGGGTCTCCGTGGCCCTCGGCGCCCTGCTGGCCCCGCTGGTGGCGGCCGCCATCGGGCCGCACCGCCTCGAAAACGGCAAGTTCGTGTTCGCGCACGGGGGCGCCGCCTTCACGCTGATGCTGGTCGGCGCGCTCCTGCTGCCGGTCGCCGCACTGGTCCTCGCCAAGGCCGACGACCGCGCCGGAGTGCCCCTGCGGCACGACCTGCGCGACGCGCTGCGCGGCGGGGACGATCCGGTGCAGGCGCCCACCGACGCCGGGTTCTTCATCGCCCTGGAGGGCGGCGACGGGGCCGGCAAGTCGACCCAGGCCGAGGCGCTCGCGGAGTGGATCCGCGCCAAGGGACACGAGGTCGTGGTGACGCGAGAGCCGGGCGCCACACCCGTGGGGAAGCGGTTGCGGTCGATCCTGCTCGACGTGTCGTCGGCCGGACTGTCGCACCGCGCGGAGGCGCTGCTGTACGCCGCCGACCGCGCGGAGCACGTGGACACCGTGGTGCGGCCCGCCCTTGAGCGGGGCGCGGTCGTGGTGTCGGACCGGTACATCGACTCCTCGGTGGCCTACCAGGGAGCGGGACGCGATCTGTCCCCGACCGAGGTCTCCCGCATCAACCGGTGGGCGACGGACGGGCTCGTTCCGCATCTGACGGTTCTGCTGGACGTGTCGCCGGAGACTGCGCGGGAGCGGTTCACCGAGGCGCCGGACCGGCTGGAGTCGGAGCCCGCCGAGTTCCACGCGCGCGTGCGGTCCGGTTTCCTGACGCTGGCCGCGGCCGACCCGGGCCAGTACCTGGTCGTCGACGCGGGCCAGGAGCCCGAGGCCGTCACGACCGTGATCCGGCACCGGCTCGATGTGGTGCTGCCGCTCTCCGAGGCCGAGATCAAGGCCAAGGAGGAGGCCCGCAAGGCGGCCGAGGAAGAAGCCCGCCGACGCGCCGAGCAAGAGGCCGCCCGCAAGGCCGAGGAGGAGCGGCTGGAGCGCGAGCGCCAGGAACAGCTCGCCCGGCTGCGCGCGGAGGAGGAGGAGCGCAAGCAGCGCGAACTGGAGGAGGCCCAGCGGCGCGAGGCCGAGCGGCAGGCCGAGGAGGCCCACCAGCGGGCCGAGGCCGCACGCGTGCGTGCCGAGCAGGAACAGGCGCGGCAGCTCGCGGAGGAGAAGACCCGCGCGGCCGAGGAGGAGCGCCGGCGCAAGCAGGCCGAGGATGAGGCGCGGCTCCGGGCCGAGGCCGAGGAACGGCGCCTGGAGAAGCAGCGGAAGGCCGAGGAGGCGCTGGTCCGGGCCGAGGACGCGCGCAGGGCCGCCGCTGAGGCGGCTGAGGCAGCCGCCGCGGCTACGGCAGCCACGGCGACTGCTGCTTCCGAGATGGGGTCTGACGGTGGGTCTGCCGGGGCCGGCCGGTCGGCGAGTGCTCGTGACGACGAGAGCACGGTGCAGGTACCCGTCGTGACGCCCACGAACACGTTCGGTGGCCCGGCCGACGAGACGGCCGTCCTGCCTCCGGTGGCGCCACGGGACACCGGACGACCGGACACCGGACGGAAGGCCGGACCGAATGCCGAGGAGACGACCGAGCTGCCGCTGCCGCAGCCCCCGCACGCCCCGCAGGGAGCTGCTGACGAGACGGCCGTGCTGCCTCAGGTCCCTCAGGGCGGGCGTGGCCCGGCAGCGGACGAGACGGCGGTCCTTCCTCCGATACGGGACGACCGCGGCGGTGAGCAGGAGAACGGGCCCGCGGACCGGGTGCCTCCCGGGTACTCACGTGGTGGGCGGCCGGAAACAGGAGCCTCCGACGGCGGTACTCGTGAACTGCCCCAGGTCGACGCGCAGGGCGTGCCTCGGCGACGTCCCCGCTCGGACTGGGCGGAGGAGACGCCGCTGGACGATCTGCCGACGCTGGCCGACGAGTTGCTGGGCCCGCCCGACGACGACGAGCAGGACGAGGGGCGCGGGCGGCGACGACGCTGACGGCGGTGGGGCCCGCGCCGGCGGGGCGCGGGGCATGCGCGGTCGGGCGGTTGCACCGGCCGGGCGGTTGCCGGGCGAGGGCGCGCCCGGCCTCCTCTCCCGCCCGCTCGCCGGAGCCGGCCTCCGTACGCGGCCGCCACGGACCTCGTTGTCAGTCCCCTCCCGCACAATGGGACGCAGCAGGGCACAGGTGCGACGAAAGGGCGGCACCCCATGACCGTATGGGACGACCTGGTGGGCCAGGAGAAGGTGAGCGAGCAGCTCGCGGCTGCCGCGCGGGACGCCGATGCCCTGGTCACCGCGGTCGCGGCCGAGACACCGTTGCCCGAGGCCTCGAAGATGACGCACGCCTGGCTCTTCACGGGACCGCCGGGTTCGGGCCGTTCCACCACGGCGCGCGCCTTCGCGGCGGCCCTCCAGTGCACGAGCCCCGACCGTGCCCTCGGCGGAGCCCCCGGCTGCGGATTCTGCGACGGCTGCCACACGAGTCTGATCGGTACGCACGCGGACGTGCAGATCATCCGCACCGACCTCCTCTCCATCGGCGTGAAGGAGACCCGCAGCCTGGTCCGCCGTGCCCAGCTGTCCCCGGCGGTCGGCCGTTGGCAGGTCATCGTCCTGGAGGACGCCGACCGCCTCACCGAAGGCGCGGGCAACGTACTGCTGAAGGCCGTCGAAGAGCCCGCCCCCCGTACGGTCTGGCTCCTGTGCGCGCCCTCCCTGGAGGACGTGCTGCCGACGATCCGCTCCCGGTGCCGCCACCTCACGCTCCGGACGCCCCCGGTGGCCGCGGTCGCCGACGTCCTCGTACGCCGTGACGGCATCGAGCCGGACGTCGCGGCCGCCGTGGCCCGTGCCACACAGGGCCACATCGGGCGCGCCCGCCGTCTCGCCACGGACGAGCGGGCCCGCGCGCGCCGCGCCACCGTCCTCAAACTGCCTCTCCGGGTCGACGACGTGGGCGGCTGCCTCAAGGCGGCCCAGGAGCTGATCGACGCGGCCTCCGACGACGCCAAACAGGTAGCCGAGGAGACTGACGGGAAGGAGACCGAGGACATGAAGGCAGCCCTCGGCGCGGCGCAAGGCGGCCGTATGCCGCGCGGCACCGCGGGCCTGATGAAGGAGCTGGAGGACAAGCAGAAGCGCCGCAGGACACGTACGCAGCGTGACAGCCTGGACCTGGCCCTGATCGACCTCACGGCTTTCTACCGGGACGTGCTCGCCCTCCAGTTCGGCACGAATCTCGCCCTCTCCAACACGGAGATGCAGGACACGCTGGACCGGCTGGCCCGCGGGTCGTCGCCCGAGGCCACCCTGCGCCGGATAGAGGCGATCGCCGATTGCCGCGAGGCCCTGGACCGGAACGTGGCGCCGTTGCTGGCGGTGGAGGCCATGACCATGGCGTTGCGGGCAGGATGACGCGGTGACGCGGTGACGGAATGCTGCTGACAGCCGGCGAGGCAGACGCCGCCACGGCAGGCGCCGGCGAGGCGGATGCCGGCGAGACGGAGCGGCTGGCCCCGGCCGGAGGTTGCAGGCCCGCGGATTGACGCCGTCACTCGTACGAGGCGTACGTGCGACTCTGCGCGATCAATCAATCGCGCAGGGTTACGCTCATGCGATGTACACCAGGCGCCGGCCCAGGTCATCCCGGGCCCACCGATCCCTCCGTGCGTACGGCACCCTGTTCACCGTCGCCGGGCTCCTCGTCTCCGCCTGCTCCACGGGGAGTTCGACGAACTCCGCGAGCCCGGCCGGATCGGTGGCGCTGCGCGCGCTGCCCGAGGCCACCCCGTCCGCGCTGGCCCCGTACTACGGGCAGCGGCCGACCTGGCGCGCCTGCGGTGCCTCCGACT
This sequence comes from Streptomyces sp. NPDC048484, assembly GCF_040651415.1. Taxonomy (NCBI): domain Bacteria; kingdom Bacillati; phylum Actinomycetota; class Actinomycetes; order Kitasatosporales; family Streptomycetaceae; genus Streptomyces; species Streptomyces sp. NPDC048484. The sequence continues at coordinate 60,020 of NZ_JBEZJY010000029.1, read as the reverse complement.
TCGAGTGCTCCACGCTGAAGGCCCCGCTCGACTACGCCGAGCCGGCCAAGGGTGACATCCGGCTGGCCGTGGCCCGTAAGAAGGCCACCGGACCGGGCAAGCGGCTCGGCTCGCTGCTGGTCAACCCGGGCGGGCCGGGCGGCTCGGCGGTCGACTACCTTCAGTCGTACGCCGGAATCGGCTACCCGGCGAAGGTGCGCGCCCGCTACGACATGGTCGCGGTGGACCCGCGGGGCGTCGCCCGCAGCGAGCCCGTCGAATGCCTCACCGGGCGGCGGATGGACGCGTACACGCAGACGGACACGACCCCCGACAACGCGCGCGAGACCGGTGAGCTGGTCGACGCCTTCAAGGAGTTCGCGGCGGCCTGCGGGGAGCACTCGGCGAGACTGCTGCGCCATGTGTCCACGGGCGAGGCGGCCCGTGACATGGACCTCGTCCGGGCCGCGCTGGGCGACAAGAAGCTGACGTACGTGGGTGCCTCGTACGGCACGCTCCTCGGGGCGACCTACGCGGGCCTGTATCCGGACCGCGTCGGCAGGCTGGTCCTGGACGGCGCGATGGACCCGTCCCTGCCCGCCCGGAAGATGAACCAGGACCAGACGGCCGGCTTCGAGACGGCCTTCCGGTCCTTCGCGAAGGACTGCGTACACGAGTCCGACTGCCCGCTGGGCGGGGCGGGCACCTCGCCGGAACAGGTCGGCGAGAACCTGAAGGCCTTCTTCCGGCAACTGGACTCCGCGCCCATCGACGCGGGCGACGCGGACGGCCGCAAGCTGGGCGAGGCACTGGCCACCACGGGCGTCATCGCCGCGATGTACGACGAGGGGGCCTGGCCGCAACTGCGCGAGGCCCTCACCACGGCCATGAAGGACGAGGACGGCGCGGGCCTGCTCGGTCTGTCCGACAGCTACTACGAGCGGGACGCGGACGGCCGGTACGCGAACCTCATGTCCGCCAACGCGGCGGTCAACTGCCTGGATCTGCCCGCAGCCTTCGCCTCCCCCGAGGAGGTCGAGAACGGCATCCCCGACTTCGAGAAGGCCTCGCCGGTCTTCGGCGAGGGCCTCGCCTGGGCCTCTCTGAACTGCGCCTACTGGCCGGTGAAGCCCATCGGCGAGCCCCGCAGTATCCAGGCGAAGGGCTCCGCGCCCATCGTCGTCGTTGGCACCACCCGGGACCCCGCGACTCCCTACTCCTGGGCCCGGGCCCTCGCCGCCCAGCTCTCCTCCGGAACGCTCCTCACCTACGACGGCGACGGCCACACGGCGTACGGGCGCGGCAGCGCGTGCATCGACTCCGCGATCAACCGCTACCTCCTCGAAGGCACCCCTCCACAGAACGGAAAACGCTGCTCGGCAACCTGATCCCCGAGCCGCTGGCAGTCCGCCAGCGAGCCTGCCGGGGGTGCGCCCGGGCCGGTCAGCAGCCGGTCCGGGGCCGGTCCGGAGCCGGTACGGAGCACCCCAGGAAACTGTGTAGACTTGCTGACGTTGCCGACCGCACCATAGTTCTGGCAGCGCGCCGCCTTAGCTCAGCTGGCCAGAGCAACGCACTCGTAATGCGTAGGTCTCGGGTTCGAATCCCGAAGGCGGCTCTGTAGAAGCCCCAGACTCTCACTCGCCGTGACCTGGGGCTTTTGCTTTTCTTTGACGGAGGAAGGCCCCTCCGAGTTGATCTCGGAGGGGCCTTCCTCGTCGTCTGCGTGAGCGAATGGGAACGCCCTGGGAACATGCCGTCAGGCAGCGTCCTGGTCGGGAACATCCTGGGCGTCGTCGCTGTGCCCGCTGCCCAGCTCCTCCTCCGGCTCGTCCTGCTCCTCCTCTTGTGTCGTGCTCTCGTTCTCGGCCGTGGGCTGTGGGATCACGCGCTTGCGTGCGCGAGGCACGACGGAGACGGTCGCTTCGGCGGCCTCGCGCTCGACCTCTGCCAGGACGGTGGTGTAGATGTCCGAGGTGACGCGGATCGAGGAGTGCCCGAGCCTGCGCTGGACGGCGACCATGGCTACACCAGCGCGCAGGGCGAGGGTTGCTGAGCCGTGCCGTAGGTCGTGAAGCCGGATCGGCGGCAGGTCGGCCCTCTTGTAGAGCCGCTCGAAGCGGTCCGAGAAGAACTGCGGGTGGTACTCCGTACCGTCCTCAAGGGTGAAGACCCGGCCGCTTTCGGTCCATTCGCCCGTGGTTTCGAGCCACTCGTTCTTCTCGGCTTCCTGGCGGTCGCGCCACCACCGCAGAAGGGCGACTGTGTCCTCATCCAGTGCGATGTCGCGGATGTTGTCGGACTTGGGGGCGTCCGAGTGCGGCTCGTACGCGACGGTGACGATCTCCTCCGTGATGTGGATGACGCCGGCGTCGAGTTCTACTTCGGACCAGGGAAGGGCGCATGCTTCCCCGCGGCGCAGGCCGAGGAAGGCGATGATGACCCACAGGGCGTAGAGCCGGTCGTACACCACTGAGTCGAGGAAGGTGCCGGTCTGCTCGGGGGTCCAGACCATGACAGGAGAAGGCTTCTTGCCGGTGTTGCGCCATGCCTCGACGCGGGCGGCGGTCCACTCCAGTGCTTTGGCCTTGCGTATGCGAGGCGTCCGGACCAGGGCCGCCCAGTTGTCGGTGACCATCCGGCGCTTGCGGGCGTCTTCGAGGGCTGAACTGAGGCTCATCTTGATGCGGTGCTGTGTTGCGGGACCGGTCTGACGGCGCGGGCGCGCGTGGGCGGCCTTCAACGCTGACTTGGCCTCGTTCCAGGTTTTCCTGAGCTGCGGGTCGCGAGGGGCGATGGCGTCGCGCCAGGCTGCGCCTGCCTTCTTCTCGGTTTCGCGGGCCAGTTGGGCCGCCTCCTGGTTGTTCTCCTTCACCCGGTTCTCGGCCTGGATGGCGGTGAACATCTCCTCTATGTGGCGGGGGCGCAGCTGGCGGAGTTTGATGTGGCCGAGGTGCGGGGTGAAGTACAGGCGGAGGTAGTCCTCGTAGCCGTTCCTGGTGGTGGCCTTGAGGTCGTGCTGGTTGTCGAGCCAGCGGCGCAGGTACTCGCCGACGGTCTCGTCGGACAGGACGTCGACTCCCGCCTGTGCGTCCCGGTAGACCTTGGCTGCTGCGGCGGCGGCTTGGTCCTGGGTCTTGAATCCGCCCTTTTTGGGGTGACGGCGCTTGCCGCCCGGGCCGGCGGGGATCTCGATGGAGTAGTACCAGGAGCCGTGGTCGCGCCGCTTGAGCTTGGGGCATCGCTTTTCCAGGTAGCCGATCTTTCGGGTGCCGTCCTCGTTGAGGATGGGTTTGCCTGCCTTGTCGGTGAGTGGGCCTTTGCAAGCGCACCGCTGGTAGGTCTTGTCCTTGAACACAGGTCTCCCCTGGTGGCTGGCTGTCAGCGGTCGTGCGGATGGTGTGGATCTCGGCCTGCGTGGTGTTGCAAGATCCGTCTTCATCCTGTTGGGGCTGTCGGACACTGTTGTAAAGTCAACTTCAAGTTGGCGCGGGGGAGATTGCGACCAACGACATGACTGCTCAGGAAGCGGGCGGGCAGGCTTCGGCCGGAGCGATGGGTTTGGAGGAGCTGTTTGCTCTTCCGGCCACGGTCAACGTGACAACTGCCGCACGGGCTCTGGGTATTGGCCGCGACAAGGCGTACGAGTTGATCCGCACTGGGGGTTTTCCCGTTCGGACACTCGCGCTGGGCGGCACGGTCCGGGTGCCGACGGCGGAGCTGTGGAAGGTCCTCGGCGTCGAGCCTCGGCGCGGAGCGGAGGTATCTACGTGATCGCCTGAGGCGGTGCACGACTTGAGGTGTTCGGATGTTTCTACAACAGTGTGACCTATCTCGGGTAAATTAGTACAGTCAGGGGGTCGGCAGAGGGGCGAGAGATGGCAAGGCTGTACGGCTTTGAGGACATGGCGTACCGACGGGTGCGCGAGAGTGAGGCGGAGGTCCTGCTGGCGGCCGCCTCCCGGCGTCAGCTCAAGCAGAGTTATGACGCCATCGTGGAGTGGATGAACGCCGAGGGGCATCGCACCACGCGCGGCGGTCTGTGGAGGCCGGCGGTGCTCGCCTCTGTCCTCGATCACCCGGCCATCGCCGGCCTGGAGGAGGACGAGAACGGAAAGCTCGTCGAGACGGGCGGCCCTGTGATCGTTCCTCGTGCGGACTTCGAGGCCATCCGCGCCATGCGCCGCGTCAACGACCCGGACAAACAACGGGCCGAGCAGCGTGAGTACCTGATCTCCGGCGCGCTCGGCGTCTGCGGCCTGTGCGTATGCACGCTGGGGTCATCGCCCACGGCCGCAGGCACCCGCGGCTACCGTTGCTCACCCAGTACGGGGCAGCATCCCGGCGGGTGCGGCAAGGTCCGGATCATGGCAGACCCCTTTGAGACGTACGTAGCGGAGCACGTACTGGCGGAGTTGGCCAAGCCAGAGGTCAGCGCGCTCATTGGCCGGGCACGAGATGAAATGCTGGCTGAGGCTGCCGCGCTGCGCAAGGAGGCTGCCGCTGCGCGCCGTCGGCAGAAGAAGCTGGGACAGGACTACGCGCGGTCGCCGGACATGACGCTCAAGACGTTCAGATCGGCTGACCAGGAACTCAAGAAGCTGGTCCGCGAGGGCGAGGCGCAGGCGCGGTTGCTGGAGCAGGTCAAGCACGTGCCTGTGGGTGATATCCCGGACCTCGTCCGGTGGTGGAAGCACGCGCCGATGAAGGCGAAGAAGGGTGTGTTGGTCCTCATGTTGGAGCAGGTGGCCGTGTACCCGGCCGCGTCCAGGGGCTCGCGCACCGTGGACGGTGACCGGGTGGCACTGCGGTGGCGGCAGTGGGGGGTTGCAGAAGAGAGCAAGGAGTCTGCTTAGACCTTGCTGCCCACGTTCCGTTGGCTGCGGCTGACGTTGATCGTGGCCATGGTGAGGCCGATGGCCACGCACCCGATGCAAAGCCCCGCCAAGGCGGGGCTGATGGCGTTTTCCCAACTGAGGGGCCAGGCGTGGCCGTCTGCGTACGCGAGCAGGTAGCTGCCCCGGCTGAAGGCGTAGGCGACGCCGAATGCGGCCCCTGCCGACGCGATGGCGAGTCCGGTGGCAGCGGGGCGTCCCTGGCGCCAGATCTCGCGGGCGAGCTTGCCGGAGCGGAAGGTGACCTCCGCGCCTGCAGCGGCTGAGGCCCCGAGGTACGTCAGGAGATAGAGCCGCACATCGTTGCTCTGTGCGTACGCAGTGGACAGGTCCTGGTGGACGGTGTCGGCGCGGTGGAACTGCCAGATCATGAGCCCGACGATCACGCAGACGAATGCGACGCGCAGGGCGATGCCGATGTGGTGGGCCGTGGAGTACTCCCAGTCGATGACCATGATTTGGAGGCTCGCGATGAAGATGACCGCCGCCACGTCTGACGCGAGGGCGGACACTTCGTTGGAGGCGGCGGAGCGGTCAACTGCGTCGGCGATTGTGGGGATCGCCAGCAGTGAGCCGAGGGTGCATGCCGCCAGGGCGGTCAGGTGCGCCCGGCGGGCAATGCGGTAGATGGACTTGTGGCGGCGTTCGTATGCGCAGCGCAGGGATATGGCGGTACTGAGCGATGTGAGCACCGTGCACAGGCCGAAGATCGGGCCTTCCAAGAGGTTCAGCGTCCTTCCAAGTAGTCCGCTGCCCGCTCAGCGGCTTCTTCCAGGCTCAGTCGGCGACGCGGTCGCCCCTCGCGGGGCTGGTCGACGCCGGGGGGAGGTGGGGGGATCGCGGGGACATCTTCAGACAGTCCCGCGCGACGACGACTCTCCCGGAGCATCGTCATGATTTCTAGAATGTCCTGCACCTCAAGGCCCTGCATTAAACGTATGACTTCGCGCACTTCGGGCCGCTCCACGAACACGGTGAGCGCGGCGAGGTCGTCCCACTCCCGTCCGGGCAGCAGGAAGGCGGCCGGGGCGTCGAGGGCCTGGGCGAGAGCGGTGATCGTAGACGATGTGGGGTTGCTACTGGTGCCGTTCAGCAGGCTGTTGACCTGGCCGTGCGAGAGGCGAGGATTGCGCTGGCCTTCCTGTGCGCTCGCATCTGCGACGTCGCGGGCGCTGGGGGTGAACCCGTCAGGGTCGCGGCGCAGGCGCAGCAGGGTGAGCAACTTCGTGCTCAGGCTCAGTGGTTCGGGCCGGTCAGGGGTGTCTGCCATATCCGTCTTCTCTGGCCGTGTCGTATGCTCGCCGCAGGTGACTGGCCGGTAACAATCGTCCTTGGCTCTACAGTACATCCCTGGTCGGAGGGGTTATAGGGTTCATCGGACAGTTTCTCGGGGAGCGGCCGGCTGGTGTGCGGCGGGCATCGGCGCGCCCCCGCTCCTGCGTTGGGCGGGTGCGCCGAGAGAGTCGTATCTGGGCGGGCGAAGGCGGCGCGCACGCCGTTCACGGGAGGAATCGCATGTCCGAGCTTGATGAGCGGCGGATCGCCGAGTTGACGAAGAAACCTCCGCGGATGCTCCGGAGTGGAGCAGGTCCGGAGGCGCTCACCGAAGCGCGCAAGGTGTTGGAGTGGCAGGCCCTGATGCATCGTCGGAAACGGGGCCCGAGCGTGCAGGAGGATGGCAGCTGATGAGCTGTCGGGCGACGCCGCGCCCGTAACTCCAGAGATAGATGACATTTTCTAGGTAGTGTTATACGTTCTGTCGTGCCGATGCGGGTACAGCAGCCGCAGGATCCCACATTCGGCAGCGTCGTGATGAGCGGCGTCCTTCCCTGCTCCTCGCGGGTGGCCGACCCCCCGCGCCCCGCCCGCGAGGAGCTGGCCGTATCGGTGCGGTCGTTGGGGTGCGTGATGGGAGCGGAGCCCGTCGCGGCGTAAAGCCGTGACGGGCTCACTCGTATTTGGGTCCATCCCCGCCACCCCCCGCCCCAGGTGCGCGCGGCATCCGCCGACGCATGGGTTCGCGGCCCGCAATTCAAGGAATTGAATTCCCGAAATTAATAGGAATTCCCTCTTGAATTGGCGGTATTTGCGATTAAGATATAAGTGTAAGAACAAAGGGGAAACCCAAAAGGGCGGGAATTCCCAAACGAGAAAGGCGCAGGGGAAAATGTACGCAGACCTTCGTATCGACCAGATCATGCCCAACCCGGACCAGCCCCGGAAGTTCTTCGACGAGGACGCCCACCGGGAGCTGACCGAGAGCATCAAGGAGAACGGCCTCCTCCAGCCGGTCGTCGTCCGAGTGGTCGAGGGCGAGGACGTCCCCCACATGATCGTGGCGGGCGAGCGGCGCTGGAGGGCGTGCAGGGCGGCCGGCATGGTCAGCGTCCCGGCCCGCATCCTCGACGGCATCGATGAGGAGAAGGCGTTCGTCCTCTCCATCTCGGAGAACGTGAACCGGGCCGACATGACCATCATGGAAGAGGCCGGCGCGTACGCCGACCTGGTCGCCCTGGGCTGGACGTCCGAGGCCATCGCCAAGACCTTCGGCAAGACCAAGACCCACATCGACTGGCGGCTGGGCCTGCTCACCCTGCGCCCCGAGGTCGCCGAGTGGGTCAATGAGGGCAAGATCAAGGCCAACCTTTCCTGGCACATCGCCCAGCTCTCCCCGGCGCACCAGATGATCGCCGCCACCCGCTACATGCGCGGCGACTTCGACAGCGAGGCCGACGCCGCGAACTTCGCCCAGGGTCTGCGCATGGCCGAGCAGCAGACCTCGATGGTCACCGAGAAGGAGCCCACCGTCGAGGAGAAGGAAAAGCGGCAGAAGGCCAAGACCAAGACGACCGACAAGCTGGGCAAGGTCGAGGAGGTCGTCATGCCCCTGCTGGAGGAGCTGACGAAGGCCAAGCCCGAAGAGCTGGCCGACATCCTCGGCTCGGACCTCGGCCGCTACGTCCGCCAGATCGACCGGCTCGCCAACCAGGTCACCTTGGCTCGCCGGATGCTCCGCCAGGCCAACGGCATCGCGGAAGCCCGCAAGGTCGCCTGGGACGCCGCGGTGGCCGAGGTCGAGGAGGAGAAGGTCAAGGCTGCTGACGGGAAGACCCCGGAGGCCAAGCCGGAGCCCGAGAAGGCCGAGCCCGCCGCGGAGAAGGCCGTAGCCAAGGCGAAAGCGCCGGCGAGGGCCCGCCGCTCGGCGGCCACGACGGCGACCAAGGGCCCCGCCCGCAAGGTGCCCACCCAGAAGAAGGTGGCCCAGGACGACGCCTCCCAGGCGGCCGAGCCGGCCGCGAAGGCGGAAGCCGCAGCGGCGAAGTGAGGCAGCGGGGCGCGGCAGTAGCCGCGCCCCCTCCCCCTTCTCACAGAATCGGAAATGCGGGCGCGGTCGGAATTCCCGACCTCGCCCCTTTTCTTATTCCGGCACCCAGGCCGGGTTCGTAGGGGGTCGCTCCCTGCGGGCCCGGTGCCGCTCAGGTCCTGCGCGGTCCCGAGCGGATGGCACCGACGGAATCCGGGCCGGCGGCGGCGCCGAGCGCGCCCGGTCGCTACGCAGCACGAAAGGAAATACGCGTGCTAACCCTGTTCACCAACCGCTTCCAGACATTCCAGCCCCCACAAGGGGTGCCGGTACGCATCACCCTGGGCGCTCCCCGTTTCAGGCTTCCCTACTCCCTCACTCACTCGGTTCGGGAGCTTGCGCCGCGGCGGGAGTACCTCTCCAAGCCCCTGCCCCAGTTCACGGCGGACTACCGGGCGGACCTCGACAAGCTCGGCCCGGTGTGGGTCGCGGAGCGGCTGCGGAAGATCACCGAAGCGGAGGGGGATCACCGTTTGGTCCTGCTCTGCTTCGAGGACCTGACGGATCCGGCCCTGTGGTGTCACCGCCGGGTCTTTGCCTCCTGGTGGAAGGACGTCACTGGCGACGAGGTGCGCGAGCTGTCGCCGATGGCCGACCAGTACCAACAAGGCACCTTGATGTGAGAGCTGGAACCGTTCACTCAAGATAGATGACATGATTTAAAGGAGCTATGTGCTCCTTGTGTTAGGTTCCAGCCAGCGCCCGGCCCGGCACCCGCCCGGCCGGGCGCTGTCGTTTCGTGCCAGCCGCCCAGGAGGCGAGAGATGTTCCAGGGCACCATCCCAGGCCCCATGCGCGCCATCGTGCGCGAGGCCGCAGCCAGTTGGCCACGCGAAGAGGTCTACATCCCATGCTGCGGCAACTTCACCATCGAGCGCAGCTTGGCCGGCATGGGGTTCGCGCTGCACTCCTCGGACGTGTCCATCTACACCACAGCCATCGGCCGGTGGCTCACCGGACAACCGGTCGGCATCCAGCTCCGCGAAGAGAGCCGAGACGAACTCGGCTGGCTGGACGCTTCCTTGGACGACGGAGTGGGCACGGTCGCCGCCATGATGCTCGGCACACGCTTCCTTGCCAGTGTCGGCAGGGAAGGGCTCTGGCACGAGCGGGTGGTGCGCTCCTACCGCGACCAGTGGAAGGCCAAGCACGCCGAGACCGTCGCGCGGCTGTCCGTCTCGGATGTGGCGCTGGCCTCCTACGAAGTCGAGGACGTGCGCTCCTGGCTCTGGAAGGTCCCCCGCGACGCTCCGGTGTGCTCGTTCCCTCCCTTCTACGGCGGCGGGTACGAGAAGCTGTACGAGCCGCTGGACACCCACTTCACCTGGGACGCGCCCGAGTACGAGCCGCTGTCGGACGCTGATGTGGTTGACGTCCTCGGCGCGATCACCGACCGGCCGTACTGGCTCACCGCCTCGAATCACGACGTGCCGGAGCTGCAGCAGTACCTGCGCGGTGTCATCAAGGCCACCCCGCGTGCTGCTCCCTTCTACGTCTACGCCTCCAAGGCACCGACGCGGATCGTCGCTCCCCGACAGCCCATCGAGCCGGTCACGGCTCCCCGGCTGAGGCGTGGCGAGGAGCTGGTTGGTCCGCTGTCGCTGGCGTTGCTCAAGCCGGGCCAGTTCAACGCGCTCCGCTCCCGCTACCTCAACCCGCGCATCGCACCCGGTGCGGCGAACCTGGCGGTCGCGGTGAAGGACGGCACGGGCAGGGTCCTGGGCGTTTTCGCGATGGCGCCGAGCACCTTCGTTCCCGACGAGGCTTACGTGCTCTCGGACTTCGCCGTCGCCCCGACCGACTACGCCCGGTTGTCGAAGCTCATCGTGCTCGCCGCTACCAGCAGCGAGACGCAGCGTCTGTGTCAGCGGGCGTTCTCCCGGCGCATCCGGGCGGTGGCGACCACCGCGTTCAGCAACAACCCGGTGTCGATGAAGTACCGCGGGCTGATGCGGCTGATCAAGCGCAGCCCGTCGAACGAGGACGGCTGGAAGTTCCAGCTCCAGTACCGGGGCGCGATCGGTGAGCACACGCTCGCCGAAGCCCTGGAGATGTGGGCGAAGCGGTGGGGCGCCCGTGACCCAGAGACGAAGGCAGGACGCTGATCATGGACGAGACGACCCCACTGGCCCCGCCGCAGATGGTGGAAGGCGACCCGCGCGCCTTGACGCTGCTGGACGTGAACGCGAGGTTCCTGCCTCATGAGCAGTTCCGGCAGCTGGTCGCGAACGTGAAGCGCGACGGGCACCTGACCTCGACGCCTCTGGTGTGGAACGACGCGGACAGCGGGCGACTGATCGTGCTGTCCGGGAATCACCGGACGCTGGCCGCGATTGAGGCCGGCCTGTCCACGATCTGGTGGATGCAGATAGACGAGCTGCTGCCGAGGCAGCGGCAGATCGCGCTTCAGCTCTCGCACAACGCGATTGCGGGCCAGGACGATCCGGCCATTCTGCGGGAGTTGTACGACGAGTTGGAGTCGGTGGAGTGGCGGCAGTACACGGGCTTGGACGATAAGACGTTGGAGCTGCTGGAGAAGGTGGACGTCTCCAGCCTGGGTGAGGCGAACCTCGACTTCGCCAGCGTGCAGCTGATGTTCCTGCCCGACGAGTTGGAGCGCGCCGAGGCCGCCTTCGACGCCGCACGGGCCACTGGCTCGGCGGATCAGCGGTGGGTGGCGGCTCTGGAGCAGTACGAGCCGGTCCTCGATGCGCTGGAGACCTCGCGCGCCGCGTACAAGATCGGCAACTCGGCCACGGCCCTGGGCGTGATCCTCGCGGTGTTCGAGCGGCACCTGGGTGAGCTGGCCGAGGGCTGGTTCGACGCAGCCTCGGGTGAGGCGCACCGCAAGGGAACCGCGCCGCTGGAGACGGTGTTCGGCGTGCGGGAGATCCCCGTGGAGACGGCGGCCACCGTGCGAACCGCGATCGATCGCTTGGTGAAGGACGGCAGCGTGCCGGAATCCGAGCCGTGGCGTGCTCTGGAAATCCTCGCTGCTCAGGGGCGCTAGACGGCCGTTGGCCAGGAGGTGAGCGGTGGCTGAGGGCCCCGTGGAGCCCTGGGAGCGGCAGAGCGGTGAGTCCCCCCAGGCGTTCGAGGCATTCGCCGCATACCGCGATCTCGGCCCTGCACGGAGTCTGACGAAAGCGGCACGCGAATTGGATAAGTCCCGGACCCTGCTGGGACGGTGGTCGAAGCAGTACGCGTGGGTGATGCGTGCGGCGGCGTACGACCGCGAGCAGGACCGGTTGTTCCTGGCGGAGCAGCGGCAGGCACGCCGCGATATCGCCCGCCGGCACGCGAAGCTCGCTCAGGCGTTCCTGGGGAAGGCAGTCGCTCGGCTTCAGGGCCTGGACCCGCGCGAGCTGTCACCGGGCGAGTTGCTGCGGTACTTCCAGGTCGCTGCCGAGATCGAACGTCGGGCGGCCGGCGAGGAACCGGCGGGCGTGGTGGCGCAGGACAGCGCCGATGGACCTGACCTCGGGTCGCTGAGTGATGAGGACCGCAGGAGTCGTATGGATCTGCTGCGCCGTGAGCTGGAGCGGCGCTTGGCGGAGGACGGTCGATGAGCCGCGGGTGGGCGAAGCGGCGTGCGATTGAGGGTCTGGCCGATCCGGATGTGATGAGCCTGGATCAGCTCAAGGCCGAGGTCACCGCGCTGCTCCGCGCGGATGAGCTGTCGGCGCGCAGGTGGGCATGCGAGGTGCCGGACTGCGACGGGCTGCCGCACCAGGGATGGCTGCACCATCACGCCCGTGCGGCGCAGCGGCAGCCGTCCTGGCTGTGGACGGTGTGGATGCTGCTCACCGGCCGTGGCTGGGGGAAGAGCCGGACGGCGGCGGAGGCCGTTCGAGAGTGGGCCAAGACGCCTGGGTTGCAGATCGCGGTGGTAGCGAAGAACGCGACGCTGGTGCGCGACATCTGCTTCGACTCCCCGAAGTCGGGCCTGCTGTCGGTGTTCCCACCTGAGGAGGTCGCGAAGTACAACTCGTCGCTGGGCGAGACGACGCTCCGGTTGAAGAACGGCACGCTGATCCGTGGGTTCGGTGCGGAGACGCCGGACAACCTGCGTGGTTGGGCCTTCGATAAGGCGTGGCTGGACGAGTACGCGGCCTGGTCGCGGCACACCGCGCAAGAGGTCTACGACATGATCTGGTTTTGCCTGCGCGAAGCGGACATGCCGCAGGTGGTCATCTCCACGACACCGAAGCCGCTCCCGCACGTGAAGCGGCTTGTCGAGCGTGGCCGTTCGATGGAGAAGGCACACCACGAAGGTGGGGCGCCGCCGCGGGTGGTGCTGACGCGTGGGCACATGCGTGAGAACGACGCGAATCTGTCGGCGGCGGCACGGGAGGAGCTGGAGGAGGACTACGCCGGCACCAGGCTGGGGCGGCAGGAGCTGTCGGGCGAGCTACTCGAGGACGTGGAGGGCGCGCTGTGGCAGGGCTGGATGCTGGAGGTCGAAGGGTTCAGAGCGAAGCCGGAGCACCTGCCGGACATGCAGCGCCTCGTGGTCGCAGTGGATCCGGCCACGAAGAGCCACGAGAACGCGGACATGACCGCCTTCACCGTGGCCGGGCGCGGCTACGCGATTGAATCGATGTTCGGGGACGACCGGCCGCGCGGGTATCTGCTCCACGCGGAGCAAGACCGGCACACGCCAACGCAGGCGATGAAGCGGGCCGCGAAGCTGTACCACGAGCACCGGGCGGACTGTGTGGTGATCGAGGCGAACAACGGTGGCGACTACCTGCCCGCCTTGTTGGAGCAGGTAGATCAGACGGTGAACTGGCGAATCGTTCATGCAACGCGCGGGAAGCGGGCGCGGGCGGCTCCGGCGGCGCAACTGTATGAACAAGCCCGAGTGAGCCACGTGGGGGCGGCCCGGGTGTTCGCGGAGTTGGAAGAGCAGATGACCACGTTTGTTGGTCAGGGCGAGACGGAAGACTCCCCGGACCTGTTGGACTCGGCGGTGTGGGCGCTGTGGGACCTGTTCCTTGATCCGACGATGCCGCCTCCACGGGGAGGGGACGATCAGCGGCTGCACGGTCGACGCTGAGCTGACGCGGGCTTAAAGGACCGAGAGGGACACCTTTAACTTCCAGAATTCAGAAGACCGCTATTAGGGCCGCAAAAATAATCCCGGCGGCGTTTGCTCCCAGACCGGAAATCGTGACTATGGTGACCTTCTTCGTTGCGTATTGATCGTCATCCTTCTTTGTTGCATATCGAGAAGGGTTGGGTTGTGTGAATACGTACTTGAAGAGCCAGATGCCAAAGAGGCAGGCGATCAGGCAGAATATCATGAAGACGTATCTAAGCCCCTCCATCCCGGGTAGGGCCACCAGTAGCGCCACAATTGGGGAAACGATTGTGGCAAACGCTTGAGCGGCGTCCACTCCCCATATGACCAGGTCTTTGAGGGACTCAGGTCTCAGAGGAACGGGAAGCTTTTCTTCCTTCTCCTTCGACAAATTTAGCCTATTGCGTGTCTGGTCGCGCGCCTTGTCGCCTACCAGTCGAGAAAAGACACCACCACTCAATTGCATCAAGAAGCCCACTGAGAAGGCCGCTACCGAAGCCCACTCAGTCGAAGCTTCAGGACTGCTCACTTAACAACCCACGTAAAGATGAAGGTCGGCGTATACCTCACCCCAGTAGCCGCGCGACTCTATCTGAACGCTGACTGGCTGGGGGCTGTGCCACGATGAAGGATCGCCGCCGCCGTGACTGATTTGCTCTTCCAGTTTCAGTGGAAATCTGTGGGCCTGCAATCGGGGATCTATCGTACAAGGGCTGGTCCATTCTGGGGATCCCTTGTAGCTCAAGGGGCCCTGGCCTTCACATCTCGCCGTAAAGTCAAATTTGACTTTTACGGGCGCGTAGTTCGAAATTACATTTCGATGCGCGACCGAGGCTCCTGGGGGCACTCGCCCATGTTCATCACAGTCGATCTCGGTGGTGAGTTCTATCTCGTACAAGTCGCTTGACCGCGCAGAGCAGCTCATGTTTCCCTCCAGTCGCCCAGCTCTCCGATCCGCCCCGCCGGAATCTTCCTTTCCAGGAAGCGTGCCGCTTCGGTCAGTTGCGACGCGTGTGCTGCGACCTCGCCCGTCCCCGTTCTGGCGAGGATTGCTTCTATAAATTCTGAATCGAACTTATCTGCAATGAGTCCGCATTGGGTTGGGTCAGGGTTTCCGTTACTGAATTTGCGTCCTGCTCGCCAAGTCAATGCAAGCTCAGGGAAATCGACCCGGGCGAAGGTGACGTCGTGTGTCTTATTTGAGCAGATATCGACGGTGGTGGCCGCGGTTGCGACCTTGTGCCTGCTCGACCCGGCTAGGAGAATAATGCCGGATGCCTTCTCCTTGGGGAAATCGGTCTCGATATTGTCGTGCAAGAGCGATATCACATTGGCAAGTGATCTTGTGGTCCAGGCCATCGAAAAATAGCCATCGTAGGCTTCAACCTGTACGTACTCGTCATTCGCTTCGCCGAATATGTAAACCGCCACCCCCTCTTCATCGATTTTGCTTTCGAGTTCGCTCATCAGGGCTCCTGGAGACGGAAAGATGTCAGTTCCACTCTCTGCTCAGTCCGCTCAACAGGCAACTGGGAGGCGCTGACGCCAAGTGCAGTCGGCTGGGTACGCTGGCCGCGGCGTGGGGCCGACGTCCTGGAGGGGACCTGTGGGCCTGCGCGAATTCGTGATCGATGCCTGGTCGTGGCTGTCGTACAAGCCGGTGATGGCTGATGCCGGCCGCCCTGGGAACAGGGTGTTCCCTGAGCTGGCGGCCACGTGGCTGCCGCCGCACGAGCTGCGCCGGTTGGCGGCCTACAAGGTGTTGGCGGCGTACGACAACAACCAGGCCGGACAGCTCGTAGCAGCCTCCGGGGATGAAGCGGCCCTTGAACGACGCGAGCTGGGCGATGCGGCGAACCTGGTCGACACGGCGCTTGGCTACCTGCTCGGTTCGGAGCAGAAGATCGCGGTGGAGGGCGCGGAGCACGCGGATGAGGAGGCTCCGAAGCCGGGTTCGACCCAGGCCGCCGCCGTGCAGGAGCTGTTGCGGAAGTGGGCTGAGAAGGAGCTGCTGACGCTGAGGGTTCAGCAGGCAGAGCGGGCCGCCGTGTTGCTGGGCGACAGCGTGTACGTGCTGGCGTGGAATCAGGAGAAGCGGCGGCCGACGCTGCGTACGTACGATCCGGGGTTCTTCTTCCCGCAGTGGGAGGACGAGGACCAGGACTTTCCCTCGCGTGTTCATCTGGCGTGGGAGCTGCCGGAGGACGAGGACGCGGGGCTGAAGGCGCGGGTGCGTCGGGTGACGTACGAACTGGGCCCGATCTCCGAGGACGACGAGGGTGTCGTGCGGCAGTACCCGTGGGAACAGGGACGACTGTCGAACGTGACGTGCTTTCTGACGGACGCGGAATGGCTGCTGGAGGATCTGAAGCGTGGGGAGAGTCTGGATCGGCTGCCGTTGGACAAGGCGTCGTTCCGGGTGCGGCCGGACGGTACGGAGCTGGACCGACTGGATCTGATGATCGACTTCGTTCCGGTCGTCCACATCACGAACACGATCCCGGACGGAGGGGAGCACTGGGGTCGGTCGGCTATCGCGAGGGTGCTCCAGGGCTTGGACGAGCTTGCGGCCACCGACTCGGACAGCTCGGCCGCTTCCGCGACGACGGGCACCCCGATCATCGGCCTCGCTGGTGCGCGACTGCCGGTGGACCGGGCGACGGGCAAGCCCGAGCAGTTGAAGGTCGAGGCCGGCGCGGTGTGGCAGCTTGGCGACTCCGGGCGTATGGATGCGCTTGACACGTCGCCTCAGTTGGCTGAGCTGCGGTCTCGGGTGGAGCACCTGTTGGACCGGATCGCCTCGAACTCTCGGGTCACGGCTGCTGGGCTGGGGACGCTGGATGCGTCGGAGGTTCCTTCGGGGTACGCGCTGAAGCTGGCGCTGGGCCCGTTGGATGCGCTGGTGGGGGCGATGCGGCTGGCCAGGGAGCACAAGTACCGGCTGCTGTTCAAGATGGTGCAGAGGTTGTTCCAGGCCGGGCGCGCTGAGGGGTGGACGGCTGGGGATTCGTTCTCGGCGCGGTTGTCGTGGGCGCCGCACACGCCGACGGACCGGGCCGCGGTGCTGGAGGAGGTCGTCCAGGCATACGGGGCGGGGGTGCTATCGCTGGAGACGGCGGTGGCGATGCTGATGGACGCGGGCTATCCGATCACGGACGCGTCTCAGGAGGTAGCGCGGATCCGGGCGAAGGCCGAGCAGGAGGCGGCGGTGCGAATGGCGGAGGCTGCTGCTCGGCGAGGAGAGCCGGGCGAGGAGGACCCAGGGGACGGGGGCGATCCGGCGGCGTGGAGTAGCCCCGCGTCTGGGGGCGAGGAGAGGGTGCCGGGGGCGGCGTCTCTGGGCCGCTGACGAGGGCGTGATCAGAGGCTGATGGGCCGGATCGTTCCCAGGAATCGGATTCGGGAGGTGTGGTCGACCACGTCGTCCAGGTTCGGGTAAGCCGGGCGCAGGCCGATGAGGTAGTAGCCGGTGGTACCCGCAGCGGTGAGTCGGCTGACCGAGAGGTGTTGGACTTGACGGTCGTCGGGGAAGATCGTGCCGTTCATCGTGTCCAGGATGGCCTTCGCAGCGTTGTCGACGTCGATCAGCTTTTCGATCGATGCCTGGACTGAGACGACGGTGACGCAGATCGGTACACCTCTCCAGTCTTCTGGAGTCTTGTTGCTGCGCTGGATCTCTGCCCTGACCGCTTGGTTGATCAGCCGCCGGGTCTTGCGCACCTGTTTGGTGAATGGTCTGACGGGAATCGCGAAGTAGGTAGGCAGTGGAGGCGAGCCGGTGGGGATGATGAGGCGGCACTGCATGCAGGGGCCCTGCTGGAGCCACTGCGCCTTCCCGTCGACGTCCGAGTGAACACCGGCCTGAAGCACGGCCGCTTTTGTGTACCCCACTGGGCGGGGATCGCTGAAGTGAACCTCCATCAGCCAGCGTCTCACCCGCTCTCGTTGTGCCGCGGTTGGCGGAGTTGCCAAGAACTCTCCCGTATCTGAGGTGTAAGCCCGGTAGGCGGCTTCCACGCGGGCGCTGGGAGGCGAGTGCGGGTCGAGTGCGGCTAGCTCGGCATCGAGCGGGTGCTGCGACTGGTTCACGGTCCTAAATTAGCTCCCCCTCGGGCGAGGAGCGGTCGGGTCTACGCGTCATGCGAAATGCCTTCAGAATGTTTCATCGATCACCTTCACGTGACGGTCAGACACGGTGTCGGCGCAGGTGGCTACACTGATCGGCAGCGCGGGGGCGCGTATGGAGGAGTTTTATGGCCCGGTCCCTGCCGCCTCGCAGCCCTGTCGGCTATCGCCGTGATGGGCGGCCGATCTACCCCATTCTCGGGGCTTCGTCGGAGGACGAGACGAACGACCACCTGGACGACGCCGATGACAGCGGCAGCCAGGAGCAGCAGGTCACCGTGACCCAGGATCGCCTGGGGAAGATGCTGACCAAGGAGAAGGCCCAGGGTGAACGGGCCGCGATCAAGCGCCTGTTGTCGTCGCTCGGGTTCGATACGCCGAAGGCGCTGACGGATTTCGTCACCCTTCAGCGCGAGGCCGAGCAAGCCGCGATGACGGAGGTCGAGCGGCGGGAACAGGTAGCAGCCGAGAAGGAGTTGCAGGCCGCGCGGCGCGAGGAGCTGGCGGCCGAACGTGAGCGTGCAGCCCTGCGCCGTGCCGCACTGGTGTCGCTCGGCGCGGAGGGCGATGACCTCGTGGATGCCGAGCGGCTGCTTGCCGTCGATGACGAGGACGCGGACGAGTCGCAGATATCAGCTGCGGCCGAGGCGCTGCGGTCGCGGCGACCCGAGCTGTTCGGTGAGGTACGCAGGCAGGTGCCAGCGGCTCCGGACGGGGCTCCGGCCGGTCGTGGCCCGCAGCGAACGAAGCCGGTCAGCCGACCGGGTTCAGCCGGTCTGGAGATGGCGCGTCGGCGAGGGCTCGTCCCGACCGCCGAGTTCAGCGACGCCCGCTGAGAGACGTGCAGTTGGGGGACCACGCCCCCGGAACTTCGTGGACGACATCGCCCCCATGGGCGGTGTGCGGACAGCTACCGCATTCGTCCATGGAGACACAGCGTGACCATTCAGCCTGTTACGACGTCCGAGTACGTGACCGCCAACCGCGAGTGGCTGGCAGCCCTGCACGGCACCGACTCGATCGACACGATCACCCTCGACCTTTCACTGTTCACCGAGGGCGTGCACTACCAGTGCGGTGACGGCTGCGACCCGTACGGTCGGGTCTTCTCCGGTGTGCCGGTCGGCAAGGTCGCCGAGTCGAAGCTGTGGGGCCCGTATGACCCGGAGGCGCACTGCGGCCGTCAGGTGCTGCGCGGCTTCGTGGTCGCCGAGGCGCCGTTCGCTCCGGGCCAGACGCGGGTACCGGCTGCGCTGCTGTGGCACGGCGCGGTCCGCGCGTCGAAGGTCCCGGGCGGTATCGACCTGTCGCAGCTGACGTGGCACCCGCGTGCCGCACAGATCCGTTTCGTCTGAGCGGGGCCTGAGAGATGACGATTCAGGACCTGTTGAAGGACGTATCGGTCGTAGACCTGACGACGTTCGCGAGGGCGATCCCATCGCCGAAGGACTTCCTGCTCACCCAGACAATCTTCCCGACGCTGGAACTGCGAGAGGTCAAGTGGCGCACCAAGGACTCAGGCCGATATGTGAATGTCGCGAAGTACCGGGCGTTCAACGCCTCGGTGCCGTTCGCGACGCGCGAGGCGTGGCAGACCTCCCGAGAGGGCGCGCTGCCCGCACTGGGCCAGAAGCTCATCGTGTCCGAGCAGGAGCAGATCCTGCTGGAGGCGTCGCACGGTTCGGACCAGGACCGGCTGATCGAGCTGCTGTATGACGACGTCGAGCGGCACGTCGAGGCGATCCGCTCCCGGCTGGAGCTGGCGGCCGGCGACGTGCTGGCCGACGGCAAGTTCGGCCTGGTGCAGGAGAACGGCCTGACGCTGGAGGTCGACTGGAACGTCCCCGCCGAGAACATGCCGGTCGCCGCGCGGCCATGGTCGGATCCGGCCTCGGATCCGATCGCTGATGAGCTGCGGTGGATTCAGCACCTGGACGACATCGGCGCTCCGGAGCCGGAGATGGTCGTGTCCTCCAGGAAGGCGTTCTCGTACCTGGCGGCGAACAACGCCTACAGGGCGGCGTACTACGGCAGCGTGAACCCGTCGACCACGCCGACGGCGACGCTCACGCCGCAGCAGATCAACGTGGTGCGCGGCAACTACAGCCTGCCGCCGATCACGTTCTACAAGGCGCAGGTGCGGGTGGACGGCAAGCCCCGCAAGGTGCTGCCGGAGGACCTGTGGATTCTGGTGCCGCCGGACCGCGAGAAGTGGGGACAGACCCAGCTCGGTGTGACGTCCGAGGCCCTGGTCCTCTCGCGCGGAACGAACCCGGAGATCATCCGTGAGGACGCGCCCGGCATCATCATCACCCGCGGTGTTCAGGATGACCCGGTGCAGATCTACACCAAGGGCGCCGCGGTCGGCATGCCGGTCCTGCACACCCCGGACGCGCACATCGTCGCGAAGGTGCTGTGATGCCGCACCTGATCGCTGCCGTGTACGTACAGGACCCGACCACGCGGGAGGAGCTGATCCTCCTGCCCGGTGAGTGCCCTGATCCGGAAGTCGCCGCGCTGGTGACCAACCCCGATGCGTGGGACGTGGCGCCCGACGGCTGCGAGCCGGAGCCGATTGCGGTGGGGGAGCCCGACCCCACTGAGGGCGAGCAGGAGCCGGAGCATGAGGAGGCCGGCGGGGGTGGCGGTGCGAGGAAGCCGTCACCGCGGCGGGCTCGCTCGTCGGCGTCGTCGTGATCGCTCGTACGGTCCGGTACCAGAGAGTCTCCCCGGTGCCGGGCCGTACCTCGTGTGGAGGAGGACCTGGTGGACGAGTTCCAGCGGTCGTGGCTGCTGGCGCAGCTCGGGCCGGATACGGACCCGGCCGACCTGGAGCGCCGGTTCTTCCGGCTGTGGTCGGTGCGCGCGGTCGCCCTGGAGGTGCTGGGCGAGCGGCGCGCGAAGCTCCTCGCCGACCCGCTGAAGGTCACCGTCGATGGCGTGGTGACCATGGATCTGCAGGAGAATCTGCGCGGCATGGAGCGGCAGATCGAAGTCGTACGGCAGGTGCCTGCGCCGGACGATCCACAGCACGAAGGCGAGGCGAGCGAGGCACTGGCGGCGACGTGGCTAGTGCCGACCCGCCGCTACAGATAGTGCCCGGAGTGGTGCCATTTTGTGCAACGCACCGAGAACATGCTGAGGCTGCACGCGGTGTTGTCGGCCACCGCCAAGCACGGCATTCGCTTGAGCGCCGAGCCGATCGCTCGCGCGCCTTCGGGACTGGACGGAGGAGGAGTTGCTGCCGCTGTGCATACAAGCCGCCGAGCGGCTGGCTGCACTTGCTCGGTTATGGGCAGCCGAGTGATTCCTCGGCGACCTACGGACCAACGGCACGGCACAGCGGTCTGTACCGTCCAGCCACCATTCCACGGCCGCGAGGGCAGTTGCCCCCGCGGCCGGTCTCGGCTCAGGCTCCCACTACCAAGGCCAGTAGCCCCAGCCCACCAGTCCGAACAGGAGAGATACACCCGCCGCGATCACCGGCGAGACGTACACCGCCAAGACGGTGCGCCCGCCGATCTGAACGTGCACGCCCTCACGCGGAACGACCGAGGCCGCTCCGGCCGGAACGTCCGGGATCAGACCATTGGCAGCCGGAATCCCGGGGGATGACTCCCCACTAGAAGGTGTGCCATGGTAGGCAGTCACGAGATGTCCCTTCTTCGAAGCGCAGCCACCGTCTCCCCGGCCTAGGAACCTGAAGACGGCGGCGCGCGACACTCGAGTCCCCCCGGGGTCCGGAGAGGACGCAAAAAGGGCCCCACCATTGGCATGGTGGGGCCCTCATTGCTGCGACGACGCTATCGGAGGTGGAGGGCAAGAGCAAGTTCGGCTTCCCCGTATGTAGATCCGTCACATCGCGGCTTTGGACGGAGGGTTGGCTCCAGCAAGGACCATCTTGAGAACCAACTGGCTTCGCCGAACGGCATTTTGGCTCACTCTGCGATGCTGGAACCATGTCCGGTCAGAGCCGACCATGGAGCAGAAACCACCGATCAACCGTCATATCCATCGTCCGTGACCTGCCTGCGATGCCGGTCCGGATCGTAGATCGCGGTGAGGAACGGCGTGACACCGAGCGCGTAGAAGCCATGCTCGAGCTGCTGATACCACGGCCGTTCATCTTCAAGTTCTTTGGACACCTGGGCAGTGACACTGCCGTTCTGCTTCTCCGCGGTCGCCATGACAACGAACGACCTGCCCTGGTCCGCCGTGTCGTATGGGCAACCGATCACGGTGAAGTCCCAGGTCTCAGCGCCTGGAGCATCCGCCCCGGAAGCGAGTCGTCGCAATCGTGGACAACCGCACGAGCGATCTGGCCGGGTACGACACGGTGCTCCTCGCGGACATCCTCACCGAACGCCCGGACCTCGACGGCAGCTACCGCATCATGTGGCTGGCTGGCATCTGCGAACTCGACCTGACACAGCACTGCTTGAAGGCGTTCGGCGAGCGCGACCGTCCGCACAGCAATCGGTGCGTACTCGAATGCCAGGTGTGCTTTGCGGAGACCAGACGAGATGTTCGACAGGACTTGGGCTATGCCAGCAGTCTTTTCTTCCAGCCAGCGAGAGGAGCTTTGGGCAATAGGCCGCCCTTGCGGCTCGCCGGGAGAGGGCCCGCGTACATGCTTCGCTCCGAGGAGCATCTGTGAGGGCTATAGCCGACACCGTCCAGGCGGTGCGGTTCAACGCAGACCGGCGTCTTCCGCTGATCATTTCGTGGAGGATGCCGACCTTCCCTCGCTCCTGGCGCTGAGAGAAGCCCTGGCGGACGAAACGGCGCTGCCGCGACCTCACTGATGCGCGTCCCGAAGGCTCAGCGGCGTTCCTGATCTTCGCGGGAGGGAGTCAGCCCCCGCCCTGGGGCGCCGCGATTGGTACGTGCGGATGGCGCTCCGTGAGCAGCCTGTCTCCGTCCTGCGGGGCAATCCGGAGGTCGGTCTTCTCCCACGCGCTAACCGCGCGCAGGTTCCTCGCGTGGAGTAAACCCGTGATCAACCTCGCCCCTGCAGCAGATACGCCATCAGCGCGCTGGCCACGTCGGGGCCGAAGCCGTGGCCGCGCGCCTCGGGGATGAGAAGTACGTCGATGCCGCCATCCCTCCCACCCTCGCACGAGTACTGCGCGTACCCCACTGGTCCGCTGGTGGCCAGCACAAGGAACGACTCCACCTCAGGCCGGAGGCGCCCCACGTACTTGGCAGCTACTTCCTCACGAGCCAATGGCGCACCGCCCCAGTGCTTAACGAAGGCGGAGTCGGCGAACCAGCCCGCCAGCAGGTCGAGGTCCTGCTCGCCCACGGGGACAAGGCGTGTCAGCTCCCCTTCGATCGACATCGCGGTGGGCATCCGGCGACTCCTGGTTTCGAGAACACGATGGGGCCTCCCCACCGTAAGCGCCGCAGCGGTTGCGACCATCCGTTGGGAGGTCCTTAGCCGAGGGCCATCGCTCACTGTCGAACACGCGTTCGCTTGAGAGTCGCTCGCGCACCACCCTGTCATCGCTCCAGTCGAGGTTCCGTCGAGGCTGGCCAGGGTTAGCGACGCGCCGCTTCCGGAAGTCCGGCCGTAGCGCGCCTTCGGCGACGGAGAAGGGTCAGGGCTGCTACCGCTGCGAGGGTCATCCACGCCTTGCCGAGGATCTGTCCCGGCAGATAATCGAAGGAGTCGAACGCGAGCTTGAGGAACAGCAAGCTGTCCGAGAGCAAACCGACCGCGTTTGAGGCAAGCATCGCGATCAGCAGGCCGCGTTCCCGCAGAGGCTCATAGACGGCGAAGTCCATGCTTTCGGCGACCACGAAGGCCGCAGCTGAGGCCATCGCGAGCGCGGGGTCGGCAAGGAAGTATGACAAGACGGTGCCGATGGCTATCGCCGCGAGGACCGCCCTGCGGCCGGCCGCCTCCCGTGCAAGGTCACGGAGGACGAGGGCTAGTCCGACCATGTAGACCCCGGCTGGGGCCGCGTAGCCGAAGCCCACTGGGACGGCTCCGAAGTGTGTAACAGCAAGATTGGCCGCAGGAATGGTCGCGACGTAGGCGACCAGCGTCGCGATACTGGCAGGAGCGGGGACGTTCACGATCTTCTCTCTGTCTGCTGAAGCACCAGTTGCGCCCAATCCCCTGCGTGAGCGGACGGCGGGGTAGGCGCCCAGACAGTACAACCCACGCCACTGACAACAGGTGTGTGTCCAGCCCCCAGAACTCTGGCCTGGAATCGATCCCACGCCGAAGGTGTACACAGACCGCGCGGGCCACCGGGTCGGCATCCTGGAGCAGGCGGACCGCGGCAAGACTGATGAATTGCTGCAGTTCAGTTGGCTTTCACTCTCTCGCTGCGGCGACCCGCTGGAGCGGTCGCCGGAATCTGACGATCGTCTGAACCTGGCTCGCCCAGACCTTTCGCAGGTGTTCTTTCGGCCGTCTTCGATCGCCGCCTAGGTCTTCAGGCGAGATCAAGGGTGCTTTATTTGCCCGACACTGGCCCTATATGTCACGCTAGAGGCACCCGGAAGCCACCTCG
Source organism: Streptomyces sp. NPDC048484 (assembly GCF_040651415.1). NCBI lineage: Bacteria > Bacillati > Actinomycetota > Actinomycetes > Kitasatosporales > Streptomycetaceae > Streptomyces > Streptomyces sp. NPDC048484. Next base: position 36,050 of record NZ_JBEZJY010000029.1, on the reverse strand, counting down.
CCCCTCACTCCATTTCGAATGTGCATACGAATTTCGATACTTATCCGTTGACCTGGTTGTCAGAGCCTGCGCATAGGCTCGTCCCTGTTAGTAAACGAGCAGGTGGGGGCGAGAAGAAGGATGGCTTCGGGCTTCACAGTTGGACAACTTGTTACATTCCATGGGGCTCCTGGAATCGGACGGGTCGGCGCGGTAACCGGCGGCTCGCTGCGCGTGGACTTCTTCGAGTCCACAGCCGAGCCCGAGATCGATCCACAGACCGTCCCGGTGGTCGCTTGCGAGCGCGTGCGACTCAAGGCGGAGACCCGCGTATTCCGACGCAACCCCAGCACCAGAGAGTGGCTGGCCGGGAGAGTAAGGGACCACGCAGGCGGCCAGTACTACATCCGGTTTCCCAACACCGACTTCGACATGCCGGTACCCGAGTCCGAACTCCACGTGCGGTGGAACATGCCAGTACGTGACCCTCTCCAGGTCCTGGTGTCCGGAGGCAATGAGTCCGGACACCTCTACAACGCACGCATCCCAATGCTGCACAACCTGGTCGCTCAACGCGCAGCCAGCGCCAGCACCCCGGCCCTCCTGGCGGCCGCCACCGAAATCTACCCGCACCAGGTCCGCGCCGCGCTAACCGTGCTCTCCGACCCCGTCCAGCGGTATCTCCTCGCCGACGAAGTCGGGCTCGGCAAGACCATCGAGGCCGCGTACGTGGCGCTGCAGACCCTGATCGACAACCCACAGGCACGCGTGACGTTCCTCGTTCCTGAGTCGCTGCGCCGACAGTGGGTAGGCGAGCTGCGCACGAAATTCTTCACCGATGACTTCCCGAGGCGCGTAAAGGTCATCTCCCACGACTCTCCCGAGTTGTGGGAGCAGCACCTCGGCAGTGATCTTGTCGTGGTCGACGAAGCCCACCAGTTGGTCCAAGACCGCGATGACGCGGACCCCACCTATTGCGCACTGCGCGATCTCGCACACTCTGCGTCGAAGCTGTTGCTGCTGTCCGCCACACCGGTCACTTCCAGCCACACCACGCATCTGGGGCTTCTGCATCTGCTTGATCCCGACGTGTACAAGTGGAGCGAGCGGGAGGCGTTCGAGCAGCGGTACAACCACCGGGCCGAGTTGGCCGACCACGTCCTCAGCCTGAACGCAGACTTCCACCCACTGCTGCCGTCCACGATCGACATCGTCAAGACGCTGCTGCCCCCGGAAGACACCCGCTTCGAGCACCTGGCGGGCCAGGTGCTCGACCTACTCGACGCGGAGGGAAGCCTCCTCGATGAGACGGGGATGCCGGAGCTCTCGGCGCGCGTCGCCGCGCTTCGGGCGCACATCAGTGAGACGTACCGACTGCACCGCCGCGTGATCAGGCACCGCAGGTCGAACGTACTGCGCCAAAACGACGACTCGGCGGCCGTCCCTTACGAGGTGCGCGGTCGTGCCGAGCCGGCAAAGCTGACGGCCGAGTCATACTCCCCGGCCTCGGACAGTCTCCTGGAGTGGCAGACCCAATTGTGGGGGCATCTCCTCGATGAGGGGCTTGAGAGTAAGCGCAACGACTACGCGCTTGCCCTGGCAGTGCTCGCGTCCCGTCTCGGTGGCGCGTCTGCTGACTATCTCGACGCCCTTCGATGGCGGGTCCGCGGTGACGAAGGCGCCGCTGAGCGTGCCGGCCTGAGTGCCCGCGAGCGAAACCACTTCTCCAACGTGCCAGTGGCGCCCCACGAGGCAAAGAACCTGGACAGTCTCGAATCAGAGATCGCGGACGAGGATCGCGCTTCTGAAGTCGACGATCTGATCAACGCCCTCCTCCCTGCCCTGCGTAAGGGAGGACACATCATTGTCTTCTGTGGCCCAGGCTCACTCGCTTCGGCACTCGCCACACGACTGCGCGCACGCTTCTCCGAGGTCGGCTTCTTTGAGCACACCCGCAGCGCGGGCCCTGACGCGTCTGAGTTGGCCACTGCTGCATGGCGGAAGCCCATCGAGAAGGCTGCCGTTCTCATCGCAGACGACTCTGCAGAGGACGGGTTGAATCTCCAGGCCGCCCAGACCGTAATCCACGTGCGGTTGCCGTGGTCACCCAATCAACTTGAGCAGCGCCTCGGCCGCACCGACCGCTACGTCGAGTCCCACCGGCAGCGCCAAGCACCACGCCAGTTCGTGCTCACGGATGTCGAAGCACACACCGAAGCGTGGCTGTCGCTGCTCACCGATGGGTACCGCATCTTCGACGGGTCGGTGTCTACGCTCCAGGACGCCATCGCGGAAGGCCTCCCTGGTGTCTGGGCGGAGGCACTCGAGCACGGGCCGGAAGGCTTGCCTGGTTTCACCGAGGCTGTTCAGGAGAAACTCGCCAAAGCCCGCCACGAGATCGACAGCATGGACACCCTTGAGTCGATCTTCGACACGTCCCCCCACGACATCGACTTCGCCGAGCGACTGGCAACGTTCGAGGCTGACTGGGACACCACCCGCAAAGCCATGCTCGGATACACCGGGCGAGACGGCTCGGACGGAATCAAACTCCGCCACACCACCCGCAAGATCAATGACGGTATGTGCGAGGTCTTCGACCTCAAGTCGCGCCCCCTCATCTCCCCTCACCTCTATGACCGCCAGAACCTCACAGACGAGATGGCCAAGGGCACATTCAGCAGGTCTGAGGCGCTCAAAGCCCCCGGCGCACGCCTCTTCCGCATCGGCAGCCCGCTCGTCGACATACTCGCCAACGTTGTTTGGTACGACGACCGCGGCCAGGCCACGGCCTTCTGGCGCGCTGATGTCAACCACCGGGGGGAACCGGAGCCCTGCTTCGGCTTCGACTACCTCGTCGAAGCCGATATCTCCTCGGCGCTCGAGTTGGCACTGCCGCTCGTGCAGAGGCCCCGCGACGCGGAAGCAGCTTTGAGGCGCCAGGCTGAACAGCTTCTCCCGCCCTTCACGCTGAAGGTGTGGGTGCCGGCTGGAGCGGCTGAGGCCCTGACCAACGGCGACACCCAGAAGTGGCTGGATGCCCACTACAGGGACACGGACCACAACTACAACTCTGGAAACATCCACGAGTTGATGAACCTGTTCGACGGGCAGCCCGGATACGAAGCATCTGCACGTGGTGCTGAAACAGTCGCCCGAGCGGAACTCAAGCGAGTGACCAACTTGGCCGACCGGTGCGACGTGGCCCAGCAACAGGGACGGGAGCGCCTCACCGTCGCGAAAGCACAGGCGGAAGCCCGCCAAGCAGCCGGTCGACTCCTGGGAGACGAAGAGAGCTACCTGCTGGATGCTGCCATCACCGACGCGCTGGTGCAGGCACTGAGCGAACCTAAGGTTCGGCTCGTGTCTGCGACCTGCTTGGTGAAGACGGGGCTCAGGAGGATCCCTCGTGGCGACTGACAATTGGACCGGCGCCAAGACGCTCTTCAACCATCTGTCCACGAACCGCGATCTCCATCAACTCCCGGAACTCCCCGAGGCGAAGGGGACGTTGCGCAGGCTCCGTGACGCGCTGACCAGTGAGTCCAGCGGGTGGAGGGACATCGCCTCGCTCACGCGGCAGATCCTGCTCGAAGCTCAAGCACGAGAGAACACAACGGGGTTCACCGTTCCTCTTCTTCCACGGCTGCCTACTCGCGAGCAGTGGGAGGAAATGCGCTGCCAAACTGGGATGCGCGATCGCGGCGCCAACTTGTGGGTAAATGCGCTGCCATGGCACCCGCCCATCGCCGACCATGCATCCCGCTTGCCGGCTCAAGAGGATCTTCGCCAGGTCCATCTCGGTGAGGACTCGCCACACCGTCGCAAGCTGGAGTCGTATCCGGCCGACCCATTCTTCACGACCGCCCTCGGTGACGATCACAGCCACTATGTGTCAACCGGTCAGCGACAAGCCGCCAGGGCAATCGCGCTTGCCGAGCCGGGGAGCACCACGGTCATCTGTCTCCCCACGGGACATGGGAAGACCGCAGTTGCGATGGCCCCCGCACTTCTGGCGAGCACGAGCAGAGGCGTGTCGGTAGTCGTCGTGCCCACGAGCGTTCTCGCAGCAGACCTGGAACGGCGTGCCTTCAAGATCCTTGACCGGTACGGGCATCACAGCCCTACACGCCGGTACGCGTACACCAGCGGCCTGTCTCCCGAAGACAAACAACAGATGCGGGACGACATCGCCGCAGGCCGCCAACGGCTCGTGTTCACTTCGCCTGAAGCTCTCGTGCGGAGCCTGAAGGGACCTCTAGAGGACGCCGCTGAGGCCGGGTTGTTCAACTACTTCGTGATTGACGAAGCACACCTGGTCGAGCAGTGGGGCAACAGCTTCCGTACCGAGTTCCAGACCATGTCGAGCCACCGCCGCATCTGGCTCAGCAAGGCCCCGGCAGGCCGGCAACCAGTCACCGTCGCGATGAGCGCGACACTCACTGGGCAACAGGTGGAGACACTCGACACACTGTTTGCCTCGCCACAACGGGCGAGGATCGTCTGGGCTTCCCAACTTCGCCACGAGCCGAGCTACTACATCGACGCCTTTGGGAGCGAGACCGACCGGCAGACCGCAGTCCTTGATGCCGTCTCGTACTTGCCGAAGCCGATGATCCTCTACACGACCAAGGTCGAGCATGCGCAGGAGTGGGCGGGCCGTCTTCACAGCCACGGGCTTCGCCGCGTAGCGAGCGTCACCGGTGACTCCACCGATGCCCAGCGTCGCGACGCCTTGGAGGGATGGGGCGGCAAGACAGCCGAAGACGACGTGGAGACACGCTTCGACATCGTGGTTGGTACCTCTGCCTTCGGCCTGGGCGTCGACCTCGACGACGTAAAGACGATCGTGCACGCTTGCCTGCCAGAGACGGTGGACCGCTACTACCAAGAAGTCGGCCGAGCCGGACGCAACGGAAGCCCTTCAATCGCGTATCTGGCCACCACGCGCAATGACGAAGAAATCGCCAACTACATGAGCGACGAGGTGGTCATCGGCGCCCCGCGCGCGTGGCAGCGGTGGGAGGCAATGTTCCACAGCAGGACTACGATCCAAGATCGTCACCGCGTCAGTCTTGATTCCTACCCCCCTGACATGAACGAGGGCTTTCAACGGAACCGGCAATGGAACATCCGGATCCTCAACCTCATGGTGCGATCAGGGATTGTGGCCGTCCACCCACCACAGCCACCTGCAAGGGATGAAGGTGAGTCGGATGTCGTCTGGAAGGCACGACTTGACCAGTTCTACGCGACAGCTGATGGCCACGCAGATGTGGAACTCCTCGACTCCGACGCAAGGAACAGCGAGCACTTCCATGCTCGCTTTGAAACTGAGCGCCAAAAACTACTACATGGTCGCGCTTCGGCCCTGCGAGAACTGAAAGTAGCTCTGCGAGGCGATCAATGCATCGGCGACGTGCTGGGGTCGTACTACCGGGTCCCGCACGGCGAGGGCTTTCGCCGCACAGGTATCACCTGCCGTGGCTGCCCTCACTGCAGGGCCACTGCCAAGCTTCTGCCTGCAGGCTTCTACCGGCTCGCTGGGGAGCCGCGCCCTCTGCTGCCCACACCCGAGAACCACGGGCATCTGCCCCTGATGCCGTACTTCGGGGACCATCAGTGCCTGAGCCTGTGGTGGCAAGACGCCGACGACCAGGCCTTGGCGGCACGTCTGGTAGAAAGCCTAGTTCGTCGCAGGATCGCCGTGGTCGGGGGGCCGGGCATGGATACCCACCTCAGAAGCCAACTGCAGACAACAGCGCGGACTCGCACCGTGATCGTTGACGATGACGGTGCTCTCCTGTCGGACTGGCATGGCCCTGTTATCTGGATGGCGGACCCGAACGCAGCGTCACCCGGGCCTGAGATTGCGACGAGATTCGCCTGGGACGCACCGACCTACCTGATCCATCCACGGGCCATGTACCACCCCGAGCGCCGAGGTACGCCACTCGTCGATGTCCACCCGGCGAACTTGTCGATCCGCCGTGCCTTGGAGGAACTCTGATGACTCTCCTGAACGTAGACGCAGCCATTCCCTCTCAGACATGGGCTGTGGTGCGCCTTCTTGCCTACTTGGGGAAGAGCATCGCCTTGGACGAGGCGCGGGCGCTGGTCAGTCCTCCTTCTTTGCGTTCAGAGGACACGTCGACCAGGCCGCCCTTCGACTGTGCCCTCAGCTCCCTGCAGGTCCTGGGGTTGGTGCAGGTCGATGCCGATCAGCAAGAGCTATCACTGGCCGGCCCGACCAAGACTCTCGCCAGCAGCGATGATCTGGAGACCTACACGCGCATCCTGCGTCACGCAGTCCTCAAGGCGGACCACAACAGCAACTTGGGGGCTGACAACGACGCGGCAGGGCCCCGAGACCTGACTCGTGCGCTCGCTTGGTTCCTCATGCACGACCCGATGGAGCAACCAATCGACAGCGTCGCCGCGGAGAAACTCCTGGACTACAAGGACAGCAGGGACCGTAAGGTGCTGAGGCCCGAAGTGCTTCCCATCTTCGCCAACCCCACCCGCTGGCTCCGCTTCGGCTACTGGGCGCCCGCTCTCGGCCTCGCCGCAGCCCCACTCTTCCGCGCTGAAGGCCGCGGCCCACTAGTCCCGGACTGCACCCTGGCCGTCAAGCAAACAGTGCTTGAGTTGTGGCAGCCAGCCCAGCGCATCAATGCCGTCGAGGCACTACAAGTTCTGCGAGAGCAGCTACCGGTGTTGCCTGGCGGCGCACACTCGCTCGCGGTGGGGATCCCCAGTCCGGGCGAGAGCGTGGCCGGTGCCGCCCTCTCGTTTGCTCTCCTGCGCGGCCACGATGAGAAGTGGCTTCACCTGGAGCACGACGACGATGCTCGGAAGATTCTCCTCCTACACGATCCTGAAAGGCCCGCCAGCCCACGCCCCGTTAGCGACATCACGATCCTGGAGCCCACCGATGGCTGACTTCCGCAGGATGCTCTGCTGGGAACCAGCTGCGGCAGCCTCCACCATCAATACTGAGGCGATCAGCCCCTCGCGTTCGGTCTTCTTGGCCACTCATGCGCCGTTGCGGATCAAGCGCGCGCGGATCATGGACGGGAGAGAGCTCGTCATCGGAGGCGACCCGATCGGTGAGAGGGCGGTCCTCGAAGACTTCCTGGCGCTCCGAGCGGACAGCGGAACCTTGCTCATGCCGGTCGTGGGTGAGTCTGGCTCAGGTAAGTCACATCTTGTCCGATGGGTTCGCGAGCAGCTTGCTGGCATGGAGGAGGGATCGGGCCAGAGAGAAGTCATCTACCTCGAGAAGTCCAAGACCAGCCTCAAGGCTGTCGTCAGCACACTCATCGCGCAGGCGGAAAGCAACGACCTGGCTCAGCTTAAAGATGACATCAACAGGTTCACTGAGGACATCGACGAGGAGTCCCTGGCGAGGCGCATCCTCAATGAACTGAGCGAGGCGCTCGAGGCCACGTCCCCGAACTCAGAGTCACGCCCTTTGGCTCGGATGCTTGTTGGCCCCGGCAAACTGGCTGCGGTGCTCCTCGACCCCCATGTCCGTGCGGAGCTGCTCGCTCCTGGGAGGTTCGTCCCTGAACTGGCCCATCAGCTGATTCACAATCGCCGGGATGGGCAGGCGGACCGCCCCGAGGGCTTCAGCATCAGCGACCTTCCGCTAGATATTCGAGACATCCAATCCGTGTCCGGAATGGCGCAGAAGTTGCTCGGCACGATCAGTACACGCGGTGACCTCCAGGGCATTGCGGTAGACCTACTCAACAAGCACCTCGAAGCCGCAATCAAGAGCGCCGCCAACCTTGGGGCAGGCCGGCTACTCGATGCAATGAAGCAGGTACGAGAGGAGTACCACCGGCAGGGCAAGGAGATCGTCCTGCTCATCGAGGATTTTGCTCTCATCCAAGGTGTCCAGCGAGACCTCCTAGATGCCGTGGTAGAAGCAGCAAACCGTGAGGGCAAGACGACTCTCGCCCCCATCCGCACACTCATGGCCGTGACGACGGGCTACTTCCAATCCTTGGAGGAGACAGTCCTAACCCGCATCCAGGCCGCCACGGGCTACGTCTACCACCTGGACGTTCCCTTCAGCCCGGAGGAGACAGGACGTACAGAGATTGCCTCGTTCGTCGGCCGCTACCTGAATGCTGGGCGCATGGGCCGCGACGAACTCGAGCGTGCAAGCAACGACGACGTTCCCAACAAGTGCGCGACCTGCCCGCTGCGAACGGAGTGTCACGAGGCTTTCGGAGCAACCGCTGACGGCTATGGCTTGTACCCGTTCAACGAGTCGTCTCTCGTAAGAGCCGTCCACTCAACGGCAGACCAGACCAAGCCTTGGTCCTTCAACCCCCGTGCCGTGCTGGGAAGCGTCGTACGACCGGTCTTGGTTGAACACGCCACGGCCATGCAGCAGGGCGAGTTCCCCGACCCCATGTTCCGGCAACGGTTCCGGCCGACCAAACTCGACAGGCCCGTCAGCCGCGACGTACTCGGCTTCGTAGCGGCGAATGATCACGACCCTGCCTCAGCGGAGCGACGTAACCTGGTGCTCGAGTTTTGGGGAGACGCCCCCGAGCACGCCAACAGCCTCCACCCCACCATTTTGGAGGCATTCTCCCTAGAGCCGCTGGGCAGCGAAGGAGGGCAGAGCCATCCGCCTGCATCCGTAGCAGTGCCGGGGCAGCCCAACGTCGACGAGGCGAAGCCCGAGACAGGAGCCAGTGGCAAACACGACGAGATCCCCAGGGAACTTCAGCGAATGCTGGAGACCGTGGACGAGTGGCTCACCCGCGAAGGCGGCCTAGATACCGCCACCGCGACTCGGATCCGAGGTGTCGTCTCCACCGCGGTCGTCCAGCGGTACCAGTGGAACTCACCTCTGATGCGGGCAGTGGGCAGTATCGAACTGCGAAGGGCTGCCTGGCCAAGCAAGGCGACCATCGTGTCCATCGAGGGCGCGAAGGAAAACCTGATCGGCGTCGAGAACGCACCCATCACCTTCTCTCGTCGTCCGAAGGACAGTTGGTTCTTCGACAGCCTGCTGAAAGCTGAGCGGGACCTTCCAGCACGAGCGGAAGACATCCGACGCCTGGCGGTCTTGGCCGAGAAGCACAGCCAAGACCTCACTGCACGGCTGCAGCAGCACATGGAGGTCACCGATGATCACCTCGTCGCGGGATTCCGTGCATCGCTGATCGGAGCGGCACTCGCCGGCCGGGCATGGCCCGGAATGCCCACTTCGCAACTCGTCGCCGCGGCGCTTGATGACGGGCAAGAGTGGCGACGCGAGGATGGTGGGATCCGCGCGGAGAAGTGGATGGATATGCTCCGGGGGCACCTCCGAGCGCGTCCTGAGATCGTGAAGCAACTCCGTTACGCCGTCGGTATCGCCCAGGGCATCGGTGCGGTGAACATGGTTGATGCCGCACGCGTTCTTCCTCTGCTCGACAGGGCCGCGTCATCGTGGAACTGGGATGCCGAGACGCTGGACATCCCTAAATGGGTGAAGCCGGCCGTCACTGGGTTCGCGTCCTGGACAACCATCCTCGAGGACCAACTCAACCGTCACGAAGAACTACTCAACTCGATTCGAAGCCGCCAGCCTCGGGGCACCACTGGCGTCCAGACCATGGCTGCAATCCGCGACGTTCTCGGTGCTGCGCGAGAAGTGGGACTACCACTGACGGCCGAACAGACACGTCAATTCGATGCCCTGCTTCAGGGTGCCCAGAACGCGGACTGGAAGGCCATCTCTGCACTCGAAGACGACCTGACCAAGGCAGGCGATGACAGCCGTGATTCCTCAACTCGTCACCAGGCCCAACTGGTTGCCGCTGTTAAGGACCGCGGTGACTCGCTCAAGCTGATTCAACAACTGCTCATTGCCAGCAACGACTGGCTGGACGCTGCTCTTGCCAGCGCCGAGTCACGGTCTAGTGGCTCCGCAGGTGACAGTGCCGCGGAGGACGTGGGGCAAATCTGTGTGGAGTGGCAGGCGCTCACCACTGTCCCGTCCGCCGAAGACGACGGGGAGGACTGGTGACCAACTTGTCTGTGTACGACAAGGCCGTACAGCTGCAAAACCGTGCCCGCCAGATCGCTGCAGGCGCCGTCGGGGAGAAGGAGGCCGCTCGGGTTCTGAGCCGCTCGAAGGAACTCCGCGCGGGGCTGGCCGAACTCAGAACCCAAGTTGAGCTAGGCCATACTCTTGCGGCCTTGGGGGCAGCGCACAAGCCCGACCTATCAGGCATCGACACCGCTCGCACAGCCTTCGAGCGGAAGGCCCTCAACGGGTTGCCCAGTGACGCGGTCTTCAACACGGCCAGGAAGAAGGTTCAGGAACTCGCGGGCAAGCTCAAGGGTGATAGCAGCGCGGCATGGGTCACCTGGGCAACGGCACAGGTCGCCGCCCTTCCCCTGGCCCGGATCCCCATGCTCTCGCGCGACGAACGCGAGGCCGCGCGCAATCGGGAGAGGGAGCTCCGTCAGGCGGTGGCGACCAAGAACCTGTCCAAGGCGGATGTCACGCTCTTCACCAGCACGTACGCCCTCCTCGCGGAGTCCCTGCATGACAAGAGTGACCCCCCCAGTGAGCTATTGAAACTCCTGGAAGTGCTTGAGAAGCGCCCCAGCCCCACGCTCCGCGACGTCACAGACGGCGACATTGCGCTGCTGCGTCAGTTCGAGATGGACATCCACATCACCTTGCAGAGGACGGGCGCGTGACAGAGCACCTCGATGTTCGTTTCGCGAACGAACTCCTGAACCACTTGGAAGACCGCGAACTGCCGTTGCTGGCCTGGGGCGTCACGGAGGCTGCCCTCTCCAAGGCCGAGGTGGTAGAGACCATCGACAGTCTCTTGCACAGTCACGAGGCTGCCCCGACCGACATGTCCGTCGACGCTGTGCTGGAGGAGTTCCTGCTCCGTGCCTTGCTGTTCGAGGTGCCGGTGCCGGTGACGTCGCCACCGCGGTATCGCACCCGCTTGGCGGAGTCACTCAGGCTCACAACTGGTCTTCGGCAGCTCTTTGCCCGAGGTGGCTGGGCGCAGGAGGAGCGGCCTGGCTGGTGGCAGCATCAGCGGCGCCTCGTCGCTGACTATCGACTGCACGTAGCTCCGCGACGCTACCCACATCGAGACATTCCGGCATCCGACGCTCTCCGTGATCTCGCGCAGCTACCCCACTGGGGTGAGGTGCAAGAGCGCGTGGCGGCAGCCCAGTTGCAGGGCCGCAAACTGGCTCGCTTCCAGTTGGATGCCACCCGTTCCGTGTTCACCTCGCTCAGCTCTGAGAGGTCCAAGGGGATCATCGTCGGCGCTGGTACGGGTAGCGGCAAGACACTTTCGTTCTACTTGCCGGCCTTCGCGGCGATGGCGGAACACGCGCACCCTGGTAGGGCAAAGCGCGTTCACACGCTGGCGCTCTACCCCCGCAAGGAACTCCTGCGCGACCAGCTTCGAGAGTCGATCCGCTCTGTTGACGACGTCGAGAAGGCGCTGCACGAGAGCAGGCGCCGTCCTATCCGCGTCGGTGCGCTCTACGGGGACACCCCGTGGAATGCCCAGGATCGGAGGCTGGAACCGAACTCAGGGCTCGCCACTGCCTGGAAGCGCACTCCCCAAGGCGTCGTGTGCCCGTATCTGCCCTGCCCCGCCCAGGACTGCGGCACTGGGGAACTCCAGTGGACAGACGAGGACCGAAAGCAAGGCCGGGAGCGGCTGACCTGTACCAGGTGCGGCTACACCTTGAAGGATGAGCGCCTTGCCCTCACCCGGGAATCCCTCAAGAAGAACCCGCCCGATCTGCTATTCACCACTACGGAGATGCTGAACCGCTGTAGCGGCGACAGCTATCTGGAGTGGCTACTCGGCTGGCGCGGCAGCAACTCCGCTCCTTCCCTCGTGCTGCTCGATGAGGTCCACACCTATAGCGGCCTTCACGGCGCTCAGGTGGCACTACTGTTGCGACGCTGGCGTGAGGCAGCACGCCGCCCCATGACGTTCGTCGGTCTCTCTGCGACCCTTCGTGACGCGGACAAGTTCTTCGCTCAACTTGTCGGCCTTCGTCCGAGCGATGTCGATCCGATTGAACCGGCCGACGAGGCCATGAAGTCCGAAGGTCGCGAGTACGCCGTGGCGCTGCGCGGCGACCCGGTGTCCGGGACCAGCCTGCTGTCTACGTCGATCCAAACGGCCATGCTTCATGGCCGAATGCTCGACCTGGACAAGAGGCAATTTCTGTACGGCTCCACGGGCTTCCTCTTCACAGACGACCTGGATGTCACCAACCGCTTCTACAACGACCTGCGCGATGCGGAAGGCGGCCAGAACCGAGCCGGCCGCCGTAACGGCCGCAGGCCGGTACTCGCAGGCCTGCGTTCGTCTGAACGTAACGAGCATGCTGCGCGCTACCTGGACGGTCAGTCCTGGGACATCGTCGAAAAGATCGGGCATGACCTCGACCCCACCATGCAACTCCACCACCTGCATGTCGGCCGTACGTCCTCTCAGGACGTCGGGGTCGACCACGACGCGAACCTGACCGTAGCCACGGCGTCTCTGGAAGTCGGCTTCAACGACCCACGCGTGGGCCTGGTACTCCAACACAAGGCACCCCGTGATGCAGCCGCGTTCATCCAGCGCCGCGGCCGCGCAGGCCGAGAGCGCGGCACAAGGCCGATCACCGTAGTTACGCTCTCGGACTACGGCCGGGACCGACTCGCATACCAGGCGTACGAGACCCTCTTCGCACCTCAGGTACCTGCACGAAGCCTGCCGATCGGCAACCGTTTCGTACTCAAGATCCAAGCCACCCAGGCCCTGTTGGACTGGGCAAGCCGCAAGCTACGTACCAAGAAACTGTGGGCCGACCCCCGAAAGATCCTCAAAGCCCCCACCGGCCATGCCGTGCGCAATGAGGACCGACCAGGCCACGACATGCTGACATCGCTGCTGCAGGCGATCCTCGACAAACCTGATCTGCAGGACGAGCTTGCCCAACACCTGGGGAGGGCTCTACAGATCAGCGCAGACGAGGTCCAAGCCCTGCTCTGGGAGCAGCCTCGATCGCTGCTGCTGTCTGTCGTTCCTACCGCGCTGCGGCGGCTGCAGAGCGACTGGTCGTTCCAGCGCATTGATCCCGGCGCGAAGGAGGGCTCCCTACTCCCCGAGTTCATTACACGCTCACTCTTCGAGCCGCTGAACCTGCCCGAGGTCGAACTGATCCTGCCGTTCAATACGAACGACACATTGGAGCAGTTGCCGATCGCCCGGGCGCTACGTGAGGCCGTACCAGGACGCGTCAGCCGACGATTCGGGCACCGCCGTGATGAGCACCGCACATGGCTCCCAGTTCCACCAGCCGGCAGCAGCACTCTGCCACTGCCCCAGATCGTGCAGCACGCCGATCCGGAGGGAACCTGGCACCCCGATGGGCTCGTACCAGAGGGACTTCAGGTTTTCCGGCCCACGCAGTTGAAGCTGGAGCAGCCAGCCCAGGAGATATCCGACCGGTCGCAGGGGTTCCCCATATGGGGTACTCAGATCGTTGTGTCCGAGGAGGCGCCACCGGCCCCGGCGGACATTCCGAACCCGTCTCTCTGGCACGAGCGCGTGCAGGCCGTCCGCTTCGCCACGCACGCTGCCGGCAACCCCATCGAGATGCGGCGCATGACCATCGGCGCCGATTGCCAAGTGGCGCTCGAGCGCGGAGAAGTCGAGACACGCAAGGTCTACTACGAACTGCACGGCAAGCCAGCTGCTCTTGGCTTCAGACTGGGCGTCGACGCTGTGCAGATCCTGCTCAGGCCCTTGGACACCTCGGACCCTGCGGTCAGGGAGTACCTGTCGTCTCCGAAGTGGCGGTCACTCGCGTTCTCGTACACCTTCGCCGAGGACCCGGCTCTTGAGGATGTCGCGAACAAGTTCCAGCGTGCGTGGCTTGGCCAGGTCTATCTCACCGCCTTTGCGCTTGAAGGCCTCAAGGGGTCTCGTACCGCCGAGGAGATTCGAGGATCACTCGCTAACGGAGCGTGGACTGGGGAACTATCACGCATCCTGAGCGTCCTCTACCGCGACAACAGCGACCCTGACCATGTTGTCGAGAATGCGCGGCTGATCGACGGGCTCACGGAGCTGCTGCGAGACGCACGGGTGCTCGCCGCCGTTGACCGTGCGGCGGAAAACCTTGTTGATCCAGACATTGCTGTCCGAACTGAGGACTTGGCTCAGCGCGCCTATCGCGACACGGTAGCCGCGGCGATCCTCGCAGCCGCGCAGAGAGCTTGCCCCGACTCACAGGACGGGGACCTGATCGTCGACGTGGCGCCCGGTGCCACCAGCAGCGCGCCTGCTGTCGTGTGGCTCAGCGAGACCTCCGTAGGGGGCCTGGGCGTTGTAGAGAGCCTGGTGCGCTTCTACGGGGAGGACCCTCGCCGTTTCTGGGCGCTTGTCACCAGCGCGTTGGCCCCCAGCGACTACGAGTACGTAGACGCCACGCTCACCCAGTTGCTCCGTCACCTCGCTGACGAGCCTGGAGGAGATGCCGCAGAAGCCATGCGCGCACTGCGAGGAGCCGAAGATGCCGAAGCGGCCCAGGAAGGCCTGAACTCTCTCCTGGCCGCGTGGGAGCAGTTGGACGGCCGCCCCCGTCGCACTGCCTTTTCAGCGTTGTCGACCCGCCTTCTCCGGCCGGGGTCCGGACCCGACACTGATGCGCAGGCCCTCGCCATCGTGGATGCATGGGCCGGACTGGAGCAGAGGCTCGGTGTTGAAGTCGACGCGAACGTCGTCGCCTTCGCAGTCGGCGACAAGCAACTGGACGTCGGCGGGAACAAGCGACTGACAGCCGACCAGGCCTACAGCATGCTCTGGCCCCGCGGACGACAAGCTCGCACGCAGGATCTCCAGCACTACCAACCGTATGCGGATGCCCCGGTGCTCGACCGGCTGCTCGTGCGCGAGGCTCACAACGACCGCCTTCCCGAGGTTCACGTCACGGCGAGCGATTGGGTCTTGGCCTACCAGAAGGCCATGGCCGACAGCGGCGCTGCAGAACTCATCTGTCCCGCAGTCGAGTCACAGGCCCTGGCTGAAGCCCTTGTCCGAGTGCCGGCGCTGCCGGTGGACCGGGATTTCCTGCGTGTCCACGGCGAGGTTCGTGGCTACGCCCGGCATCGGGATCAACTACGTGTACGGGTGGAGTTGCGGGAGGCGACCCAGTGAAGGAGCTGACCAGAACCGTGCGCACAGGTGCTCGTACTGGGCTGCGCATCGACTCGATACTGTCCGCTGCGCTGATGGCGGAGATGCTCAATCCGAGCAGTGACTTGTGGTTGGTCTCGCCGTGGATCACTGATGTCCAGGTCATCGACAACAGCCACGGCACGTATGACGCCTTCTTTGGTGACGTCCCGCCCAGCGGATGGCGGCTGTCAGACACGCTCCTGCGCATCGCTGGAGCCGGGGCCCGCGTCCATGTGGTCGCACGCCCGGACCCTCACAACGATGCGTTCCTGCGTCGGATCGAGGCCCCAGAACTGGACGGCGTGCATGTCCATCGCGACCCCGACGTCCACGAGAAGACGTTGTGTGGGCAGGAGTGGATTCTCACCGGGTCGATGAACTACACGGTGCGTGGCATGGCGAAGAACGATGAGTTGGTCACCTACAAGGTGGGCGGGCCGGATGCCGGGCAGGCGCGGCTGGACCTGGCACAGCGGTGGAGGAGTGGCTCGTGACGCAGCCCCAGGAACAGACGCGAGAAGCTATCGAGACCTTCTTGCACCGGTTCTTCGGCTCAGGAAACGGCGTCTGGCCGGGCCTCGATCCGGACTACCGCTACAAGGACCGCACGCTGCCGTTCGTCGAGGCCATTCGACGCGGCGACGACGCGCCTGTGGTCCTTCCGCGCGTGTATACGGACCGTGATCGATTCGTCGTGTACGTCATTGCCCGGGAGCCTGGTGAGCGAGCCAAGACGGCTGAGTTGATCCGCGCTTTCGCCGGCCCGACCTACATCGCGTATGACGAGCAGGTCGGTATCCAGCCCGCCTGGCTGGACCCTGATGATCCCATTGAGCAGGTTATCCGCGACTTTGCTGGTGATCGGACTACTTTCCGTCTGGAGACGGGACGCACTCTCGAGCATCGCCGAAACCTGGTCGGGGCGCTGGAGTTGATGCAGAGGACCGAGGCTCGCCGTCCTCCCAGGATGTGGCGGGTGGCCAAGCCGATCGGCCGGCTCCTCGCAGAATTCGACGCGTCTCTATCCGCGGGCGCTGAGGCCGCGTCGAGCGTGGTTCTTGACCATCTGGCAGCGGCGGGTGGTGTCACCGCAGCCAACCTTGCAAGCTTGAGGATCAAGCGGCTTGATCGGCTCGGCCGCAGCGAGGCGATCCTTCAGCTACCTGAACTGCCGGACGCCATCCGGCAGGATCCTCCCCTCCCAGTCAAGGAAGCGATCTTGAACGCCGTGTACGCGGCGTTGGAGGAACCTCTCGCGGAGGGCGATCTCTCAGCGGCACGGGCAAGGCTCGAAGAGCGGGGGCGGTTCGTCCCTGCCTTGCTGGATGCCGATGCGGGCAAGTTGGGCGCACAGGCCGTCACCGTTCTTCTGATGGCGGCCACCGTCCTTGAGGACCTGCCTGCTCTGCGTCGTCTCGTGGAAGCCGTGCAGAACGGAGCCCGCATAGGCGAACTGCCCTCACTGATCTGGGAGGACGCCCAACGCTTCCTGGCCGAAAGCGATGACGCGGCAGCACCTCGCGTCGTCGCAGAGCCTGTGCCACAGATTGCTGGAAGCGACGCGTTGGAAGCGTTTGCGACCATCGACTCCTGGCCGACCTTCCTCGCTGCGGTAGCCGCGGGCAGTAGCGAGGGCAAGTCGGCTGTTGAGGAGCGCAGTTGGACTGCGTGGTCTCCGCCGGCAGCTCATGATGCGGCCCTCGCCGGATTCCTGGACGGGCTGGAGAATCAAGCTGCTGAAGAGGCCTGGCGGGCGGTTGGGGCGTTCATTGATGCTGTCGGATATGTAGCTCCGGCGGGTCTGACCGCCCATGCGTTCATCCGGAACGCGGTCGCCTTCGACCGGTTCGGCCCGGGTGACCTCGCCGTGCTCCAGGCGCTCGCAGAGATCGCACTCCGAGCTGGCCCTTCAGCGGAAACCTACGCCGAACTTCTCGATGAGATCGGCGCCTATCGCAGTCGATGGGTCTCCCCTGAGCGGGCATCAATTGCGCTGGACTTCGTTGACCGGCTGTTCTTGGTCGCGTGCCCTGACGCGGAGGCTCGCAGCAAGCTCGCATACGACCTGCTGGAACCGCTCTGGAGGCATCAAGGTCGGCTCAACGAAGCTGACTTGGCGTTCGCCAAGCGTCTCTCAAGGGAACTCGGTGTCGACTTCCCTTGGCAGGACCGGGCTGGCTCTGATGGCGAGCGCGAGTTGTCGCTCTCGGACCTGCCGCCCATGAGAGTGCTGCTGTACTCCCTGGACGAAGCTGTGCTCGTGCGCTGCGCCGAGGAGATCAAGCAGCTTGCCCCCGCAGTGGACGCCGCCATGGCCAGCGATCACGTCGGCAGTGCTCAACTCCGGCAGAAGGCTCGCTCCGCTGATCTGGTCGTCATCGCAACTCGCTGCGCGAAGCACGCTGCAACCGGCTTCATTACGCAGCACACCCGCACCAAGTACATCCACTATGCAGACGGCAGCGGTTCAGCATCCATGCTGCGAGCAGCAGTGAACGGTCTTCGCTCCGTTGCAGCTAGCCGCTAACGCACTGGTGGTCTCCCTGATCTGTTCAGGGAGACCACCAGATGATCCGCAGAGATTTGACTACTTGCTGACTAGGGCCTGCAGGTGGGTGCTGAGCAGCCGTACGTCGCTGGCCGTGTTCTGGAGACCGTTCCAGCTGCGTTCCTGGCCATCCGAGAACTTCCACGTGCCAGAAGTCCAGGCCACGTGCTTCTCGAGTCGGCGCAGGGTGATGCGGATCTTGTCCCAGTTGACCTTGTCGAAGTGGACGCCTGTGGTAAGTCGATCCATGACATAGCCCATGGCCTGGATGCCCACACCATGGGTCAACCTCGACTCCTTGGGGGGCTTGTTCCACGCATCCTCGAAGAGGTTCTCCACTGCCGTCCAGAAGGACAGAAGGTGCGCCAGCATCGCTTCCTCGTCCCCAGTACCGTCCTCAGCGTTCCGGTACTGGTACAAGGAGCCCTCGTAGATGCTGTGCTCCAGCATCCTCAGAATGCTGTTGTCCTTGATGTTGCCGGTCGGCGACGTGGGACTGCTGATCCTTCCGCAGAAAGGACCGTCCCCCATATTCAGCAGGACCATGAGCTTCGCAGCGAGTTGGCGGCGCGCGTACGAGCGCGGCAACTTGCCGGTGGTCTCCGGCAGGAGTTCATACACGAGCCCCTTGGGCAGTGGCTTGGTCGAGTTGACCAAGATGAACTGCGACCGTTGCTCTTCCTGAGACGCAATGAAGCCCACAGCGGCGACGGGGAACTCTGCGAGGTCAGCGTCCCTGATGGCCGCGCTGCGCTGCTGACCGTCCACGAGCCAGGCCGGCTTCTCTTCATCAGGCAGCGACTCGTCAACCGGGATGATCAGTTCGCCGGGGATGGAGTAGCTCACACTGCCGCCTCGGACCGCGGGTTCGAACGTGACGCGATCATCGAAACCGAGAACCACGGCGTTGGGAAGCATCGCCCCCTCGGACTCAAGGTAGCGGCGGATCGAGCGGATGTGGCTTTGGACCTCAGGCCGCTGGTACCCCTGCAGCTTCTTCTGGCTGTCGCGGCGGATGCGCGAGACGGCGGCAAAGTCTTCCAACTTCTTGCCGTCGACAGCGAAGCAGTAGATCTCCTTGTCGCCTTGGAGCACCTTGAGGGCGGGAACCTTCAGAACGTAGCGGTCGGCCACATCATCTCCTGTTTAAGTTGCTTTGTGTGCTATGCGCGATCTGGACGATTATGTGAGCGGCAGCTTGCGCATCTTGGCTTCGAGTACTGTCATGTTATGGAACCCGCGGCGCTTATTCCGCTCTGTTCCACGGAAGATGACCATGTCGATCTTGTGCTTCTTGCAAAGTTCACATCGGCAGTGCTTCCAAGGGCGGTCGACGAGAGTTTTCCTGTAGTCGGCAACCTTCTTCAGCTTCTTGGCGTCACCGATGAGAGATTGATAAGCGTGCAAGGCGTCCATGACCTTTTCCACGTCAAACTTCTCGTCGGCTTCATACTGGCGCAGCAATTTGAGGCATTCACGTTCGGCCTTAATGGCTGCCGATTGCGACACCACGCCTGCCAAGATCAGCTTCTTCAGGGTGGGATTCCCGTCGACCTGGGGAACTCTGATCGCAAGGTATGAGTCGTCGGCAGTGTGGTAATTATTTCGCTCATCCATGAACGCTTGCCGGAATGCTGATGTGCTGTCGAAGCTGGTGACGTGATAGTCGACAAAGCGTTCCATGCTGGCAATACGGGTGATTCCGAGAAGATGGAATCCGACCCCACTCTTGCGAATCTCAGAGATTCTTTCAAGGCAAGCAATAATTTCCGGCGTCTTCAGCGGGACCATGCCACCCAGGGCGATTCGCTTGTAGCCCATTTTCTGGAGTTGGACGACGCTGTCCGCATAGCTGGCAGGGCTCCACCCCTGTGCTGCGCCAACCGGTTCCAGATGCTGCTTCTTGTCAGTGACCAGGCGATTGTGACTCTTGGTAGCTTTGATGAACTCTTCTGCCAAGTCGAGCGAAATCTCACGACGCTTTACCCATGCCGGATCAATGTCCTTGTCAAGGGCATCAGGCTGGTACCCAAAGATCACATGGTCGATACTGATTCCTGAGTTGAATCGGCACTCCGTATAGTAGTGGAGCACGTCCTCAACTCTGTACGGGGGGCGCTCTTCATTGATGTAGTTGAAGGCCCCGCAGTCACCGAGGCTTTCCATCGTGTCAGGTAGCCCGAAAAAGGTCCTAACTCCGTCTCGGTAGAGTCGGTCCCTCTGAGGGGCGCTGTACTTCCCGGCCCCCTTAACTGACCCATCAACGATGGCCTTGCTGACCAGTATCCCGTCGTAGGGCGCGGGCTTCACTGCCTGATGGGCGTACAAGTCGTCCCGCTGGCGGTGTCGCTTATCCGGGTACTCATCGTTGATGAAGTCGTACCAGGGGTAGATCTGATCTTGACTATCGGGGAAGTAGAACTTCACGAAGCACCCATCCTCGAATCGCGATAAACGCGAATCAGAAAGTTTGACAGGATACTGATATGGCGGGGAGTGTTTTGCAACTCGTTCCAAGGGGTGTTGATTTCAGGCCAGCGCCCCTTGGTCCAATGGCAGTGCGGCTTAACAAGCGCCAGTTCAGCCATGACCCTTTTGCTAATATCCGGCGAGTCGATATCGGCATCAAACAGAACTCGCTCCATGACCCGGTCCATGAGGCGGCCCAGCGACCTGATTCCGACACCATGCATAAGGCGACTCTTGGCTGGAGGGAGCCCCCAGGCTTCAGGGAAAGTGTCCCTTACTGCAGTCCAGTAGACCACGAGAATCTTCCGAATGGCCGCGGTGTCAGTGGTTCCGTTGGACAGGTTCTTGTACGAGAAGAGGACGCCGGAAGGTGACAATGATTCAGTGATCGCAGTAATGAGACTGTTGTCCTTGACGACCGTGTCCGACTTCTTCTCTGGAGTCGTTGACGCCTGCTTCACGAGCCCCTTGAAAGGCGAGTCGCTGTCCTGGTTGAGCGCGTTAACGAGGATCGCGGGGAGTTTTCGGGCGGACAGTCTGGTCGGCAGTTGGGTGTTCACTTCCGGGAGGAGTTCGGATACCAAATTGCTCGGAAGTGGAGACACCGTGTTGACACGCAGGAACTGATCGCGTTGGATGTCAAGATCTTCAGCCACGAATCCCGCCACTGTGATCGGCAGGGTGGACCGCCGAGTGAGTGCAAGCGCGCGGCTTCGCTGCTGACCATCAACGATCAGAGCCGGACGAGGCGCGTCCCGTGACTCCGGCAGCGGAATCTCAAGGGTTCCGATGGTTGCCAGTCCGTCGCTTGGGTTGGGGCCGCGACTACCTTTAAACCGCACTGTGATGGGCAGGGCGAGGATGAGCCCATTCGGGAACAGCACATCTTCGCCGTCGAGGTATTCCAAAATTTGCTTAACGTGCTGCTTCTTTTCGGGACGTTGATAGCCGAAGAGCTTGCCGGCTTCATCCCGGGAGATCCGTGCAACATCGGCTACGAGATCGACTTCTCGCGCTTCCAGGGCAAACAGATACAGGGGAATGTTCGGGTTCTGCTCAATGCGCAGGGCTCTGCGCTTGATGAGGTTCTCTGTCACCGTTTCCCCATAGCTCGGACGTACAAGTTGGCGAACCTGCTCTGCTCGCATGCCTGATTGCCGTCACGCAGAACACGCAGGAGCCGCGACCGCGAGATGCCCGGATGTGACGCTTTCTCTCGCTTGATGAATGCCATGACGTCCTCGTCGGACATTGGCTTCCGGTTGTACCGCTCAGGTTCAGCTACGCCGGAAGCCCACTGCTGCCACGAGTCACTGGTGGCAGTCGAGGTCAGCCTGCCGTCTTCGCAGTGCCCAAGCCATGAGGCGGCCATGCGCACGTTCAGGCTCGTCAGAGTGCCGCCGAGCGTGCGTCGCAGACCCGCGTTGGAGGCGACTCTCTGGATGCCGGGGATCTCCTCGACGCCTCCAACCAGCAGGACCTCGCCCCCAACGCTGGCCAGCGCGTGGATCTCGGCCTTCATGGCGTTTGCGTACACCTCGGACAGGACCATGAGGACCGGACCGCGTCGCCCCAGCTCTTCCAGCGTCTTGCGGCCAGTTCCTTCTTGAAGGTGCCCCCACCACTGGGCGTTGTCAGCCGTAGAGGTGGTGACGGAGTCGGCGTGTCGCGTACTGAAGGTCGCCGCGTAGGCAGGCGCCGCCGCCGATACTGACCGCAGGCCGAGGCCGGCCGACGCCACCCATAGTTCCGCTTCAAAACCGACCTTCTCGGCCGCTGCAGTTAGCCGACGGGACTGTGTCCAGTGATCGCCCCGGTAGAGCTCGCTCAGAGGCTTCGTGTTCGAAGCCGCCTCGACGCGCTCTGCCCACGCTGCGGAGCGTTCCTTCACGCTGCCGGTCGGTAGCGATCTTGCCTGGAGCTCGGCCTCGGGCACAGCGGCCTTACGGTCCGTGCAAGTGATCACCAACGATAGTTGCCCCACGCAGCTCGACTCCCGACAGCCTTAACTAGTAACTTATCGCGGTTACTCTACCCGTCAGTTATCGCGCTAGTGTGCACGAGTACACGCAAAGCTAACTAGGGAGCAAGGCATGGGACGTCCCGCGATCGTTCTACTGAGCGGCGGCCTGGACTCGACGACAGTTCTGGCCATCGCCAAGGACCAGGGCTACACGCCGTACGCGCTCAGCTTCCGGTACGGCCAGCGGCACAGTGTGGAACTGGAAGCCGCCAAGCGCGTGGCAGAGACTCAAGGCGTAGCCCGCCACGTCATCGCAGACATCGACCTGCGAGTTTTCGGTGGCTCCGCCCTTACCGCTGATATCGACGTCCCGAAGCACGACTCGCTCGACGACGCCAGCAACAGTGACGCAGACAGCAGCGTGCCCATCACCTACGTGCCGGCACGTAACACGATCTTCCTGTCATTCGCCCTGGCTTACGCGGAGACCGTTGGCGCGAGCGACATCTTCACTGGCGTGACCGCCGTCGACTACAGCGGCTACCCCGACTGCCGTCCTGAGTACATGGACGCCTACGCCAAGATGGCGAACCTTGCGACCAGGGCTGGCCTTGAGGGAACTCAGGAGCTCAAGCTCCATTCCCCCCTCATTGCGATGTCCAAGGCCGACATCGTTCGCGAGGGCCTGCGCCTGGGCGTCGACTACTCCCAGACATCCAGCTGTTATGACCCGGACGAGCAGGGTCGGGCCTGCGGCCGTTGCGAGACCTGCCTGCTCCGCCTGAAAGGCTTCGCTGAGGCCGGTACCACCGATCCCGTGCAGTACCAGGGCGTCTGAGAATGACCTATCTGGTCAAAGAGATCTTCTACACCTTGCAGGGCGAAGGGAGTCACGCGGGCCGACCCGCTGTCTTCTGCCGCTTCTCGCGGTGCAATCTATGGACAGGTCTTGAGAAGGACCGGCATCGGGCGATCTGCCAGTTCTGCGATACCGACTTCGTTGGAACTGACGGCGAAGGTGGCGGCCGGTTCGCGTCCCCTGATGACCTCGCCCAAGCAGTCGAGCAGGCGTGGCCTTCAACCTCCGCGGAACACCGCTTTGTGGTGTGCACCGGGGGTGAGCCGCTTCTGCAGCTTGATGAAGCAGCCATCGAAGCTCTGCACGCCAGGGGCTTCGAGGTTGCGGTTGAGACGAACGGCACTCGCGTACCGCCGCAGGGCATCGACTGGCTCTGTGTCAGCCCGAAGATCGGGTCTGATCTGGTCGTCACAAGCGGCGACGAGTTGAAGCTTGTCTATCCGCAGTTGGGCGGAGACCCGGGCCAGTTCGAGAACCTCGACTTCCAATTCTTCCGCCTCCAGCCCATGGACGGACCCGACGTAGAAGCTAACACCCGGGCTACCGTCGACTACTGCATGAAGAACCCGCGCTGGATCCTCTCTCTCCAGACGCACAAGTATCTGGGAATTCAGTAATGGAAATCTTTCGCGAGTTCACGTTCGAAGCAGCGCACCGCCTGCCCAAGGTTCCAGAGGGCCACAAGTGCGCGCGCCTGCACGGCCACTCTTACAAGGTCATCGTCCATGTAGAGGCTCCCGTCGACCCTGAGGCCGGTTGGGTCATGGACTTTGGGGACGTCAAGCGAGCCTTCAAGCCGCTCGAAGCTCAACTGGACCACTACTACCTCAATGAGATCGAGGGCCTTGAAAACCCGACCAGCGAGGTTCTCGCCCGCTGGATCTGGGAGCGGCTGCAGCCGACGCTGCCTGCGCTCTCAGCCCTCACCGTCCGCGAGACGTGTACATCCGGTTGCACTTATCGGGGCGAGTGAGCATGCACGACATTCAGAATGAGACTGACTCTCGGGGCATCGAGATCGATCAGGTCGGCATCAGTGGCCTTCGCTATCCCGTGTACTTCGAGGACGGCTGCCTCCGTCAGGATGGCATCGCGGACATCGCAATCACCGTGCGGCTCCAACACGACCGCCGTGGCACGCACATGAGCCGCATGGTCGCCCTCGCGCACGACCACCTTCAGAGATTCGACCCCCGGCAGTTGCCGCAGGTGCTCAAGGCCGGAGCGGATCTGCTGGATGCGCCCGCGGTTACTGTGACGGTGGCCATGCCTATCAGCACGACGGTTGTAGCGCCGGCCAGCGGCCGTGAGTCGAAACAGGTTCACGACGTCCGTATCGAAGGGCACTGGGACAACGGTGACGTGACGGTGGCAACGGAAGTGACCAGTGAGGTCACCAGCCTCTGTCCATGTTCGAAGGCAATCTCCGACTACGGTGCGCACAATCAGCGCAGCCGGATTACGCTCAACGTGACGGGCCAGGGAGACGCCCCGTACCCCCTGCCGGTCCAGAGCGCCGTGCGGTTGTTGACGTCCTCCGCTTCGGCGCCTGTAGTGCCTTTGGTCAAGCGCGCAGACGAGCGTGTCCTCACCATGCAGGCGTACGACCACCCTGTATTCGTCGAAGACATGGCCCGCGACGTCAGCCTTGCGTGCCGGGATCGAGGCCTTCGCCACTCGGTGCGCATCCGCAACCTCGAAAGCATCCATAGCCACGATGCTGTCGCATACGTCGCTGGATAGTGTGCGCACTTGATCTACTGTCGCGGTGAGACGAAGCAGCGCCTTGTCCGTCATTCGCGTCTGCGCGAGCGGTCTCGACGCGATCAACGGTCACAGGAGGCAACGGACAACAGCTCGCCCCCACAAGGAGTAGTCGACGATGGGGCAGGCCAGCGCACATCCACAGCCTGTGGACGATCAGAGCTTCCAGTCGCGCCGGGCTGCCAGCCAGCGCAGAGTGACCTCGCCGCACCAGGTCTGGTGCTGGCGAATGTGGGGCGACCAGTCCGCCGGGGGCTGTGCGCCGGAGACGATAAAGAAGCCCGCGAGGGCGGCCAGAGCCGCGTCGAGCTGTTCTCCGTCGACTCCACGACCGGTGGGGTGTTCCTCGAAGAGGGTGGTGGCGTCGTGGCCATCGGCGTGTGCGGTGGCCAGGAGCAGCACGAGGTCGAACCAGCTCGCTGCGAGGCAAGGCCAGTTCCAGTCGCAGATCCAGGCAGCGCCTCCCGTGTCGATCAGGACGTTGTCCTGACGTAGGTCATGGTGGAGGACAGCATCGCCGGCCACGGCTTGCCGCCAGTGGGTTTCCAGTTCGGCCAGGGCGTCGAGCCTGTCGGTGGGTACCCATTCCGGCAGGATGATCGGGCTGGTGGCGCCGCCGGTGAGGTCACGCCAGGCTGCGAAGTCACTGCCGTCACCGATCGGCTTGAGCCCGACCTTTTGGAGTGCCGCCGAGGGCGTGGAGAGCGCCTCGGCCTTGATCGTGCAGGCGTCGAGGGTTGAGGCAAGCTCGTCAGGCTTCCAGGGCGCGGCAGGCATGCGTCCTCCCTCGATCGCGTCGAAGCCAAGGACGATCCATCCGTCTTCCGTCTCCTCGGTCCACCGCAGGCGGGGTACCGGAACCTCGATCGGCAGGGCCTGGTTGATCAACGCCTCGCGCTGGTAGCAGTCGGCGATCACCCCGTTGTCGTTGGCATTGACTGCCTTGACGAACTCGGGCTCGCCAGCTCCACGGAGCACAGCGGCGAAGCCGCTGGTGAACCCGCTTCCGGCGCTCGGCCCTGCATCCACTACACCACCCAGGCGCCGGGAGATGAGCCGACGGATGTCCTGGGGGAGGTCGTCCCAGCGCGGGCGTACGGCCGTGGAGCTGTACTGGAGGCGCGGAGTGTTGATGTTCGGCATCCCCTCACAGTGGAGGAAGGCATTGCCCCTGCGCGACGGGTTTCTCGTACGGGACTGGGCTGATCCATCCGGTGGTGGCCACTACCTGGCGCGCGATGTCCACGACGGACCGGCTGTCGGTCGCTACCCGCGCGATATCCGCAGGTGCTTGCTCGTCCAGTAGCCGTGCCTTGTAGGCGCTGCTCTCAATCTCCTTTTCGAGCTGCGAGCCGAGCTCCCGGCCCGCCAGCCGTTCGCCGGCAGTGGCGTCGGTGGCGGTGAGTAGGACTCGCACGAGCCGCGCATCCGGCCCCATCACGCGCTCGAACATGCATACGGCATCGGGCAGCACACTGAGGGAGTTCCTGTAGATAAGTCGCCTATACCCGAGTTCTGCATAGTGCGTCCACATGGCGGCAAGGTTTCGCTCGACGATTGCCGAGCAGCGCGGATCGCCCTCCGGTGCGGTTTGGGCAAGCTACGACGTTGTGTGGGCTGCGAGGTTCCAGGCGGTGGTGCTGTCTTCGCAGGCGGCGACGAAGATGGCGAGGTCAGCACCGCGAGAGAGACGTCGGCGCAGAGCCACGAGGCTGGTGATTGATGCTGGGCCGCAGCATCGGTCCGGTGAGTTCTGGTGGAGCTTGCAGGCCATCCAGCAGTTGAATGATCTTGTCGATGTTGGTCAGTTTGCGGGCTCCGGACTCGAGCATCGACAGGAAGGCTTGGCTCAGGCCGGTGATTGCGGCTATGTCGTCTTGGCGGATCCCGCCGTGCTGTCTGATCAGCTGGCACATGCGCCCGAACTCGCGGTTGACCAAGGCTTGCCGGACATCGGGTAACTGCCAGATGCCCATGGGGACGGTGCGCGCGGTCCCTGCCTGGTGCCGGGTGTCACGGCTGCAACCGGCACACAGGTCTTCCCCGTTGTACCGGCTCAGACGGCATCGGCAGAGGCTGCAGAGCCGGGTGACGCCAGCAGGTGTGGGAGTGTCCGCGACGATGTGTTCCGTGCCTGACGGCGATAGGGCGGCCTCTGACGAGCGTCGAGACGAGTAGTCACTGCCGGCCATCTCATCCGCGCGTGGGCTCGGGCAGCTCCTGGATGCTTCGCCCCAGGCCTTCGCGCCGGGGAGCGCCGTGCTCAATCCCTGATCGGGCACCGGTTGCCTCCGTTAGTCCGTGATGCCCTCAGGCTGACGCCAGTCATGACGAAGGACCCGGACAGATTGTCCGGGTCCAATTTCTCTTGGTTTTAGCATTATTGATGAATCGTCAGGCGACAGTTCTGCCGGCCTCATCCAGTACGGCTTCCCACGGGTACCGACGCCCCGGCATCCCGGCCCGCGGCTCGGCGAGCGGCCACACCTCGTCTCCGTAGATCAACCGCACCCCCGAATCGTGAAGGGCTTTGATGTGTCCCTCCCATGCGGGGTGGCGAGCATGCGCGGCGTTCACCCGGGGCCAGACGACTACCGGGAGGTCCAGTGTCCCGATGGCCTCGTTGACCTGTGTCAACGCCTGGTTGTCTGAGATTCCCAGGGCGAGCTTGGCGACGGTGTTGGCACTCGCCGGGGCGACGACGTAGCAGTCCACTGGCGGATGCGGCCGGGAGTCACCCGGCAGGCGCGGTTCGGCCCGTACGGGAAGGCCGGTCAGCCCTTCGAGCTCCGCGGCCTCCCCGCTCTCGCGGAGCCACTGACCCGCGGTCGGCGTGAGCGTGACTGCGACAGTCCAGCCCCGTTCGAGCGCCGGGACCACGAGCCCTGTCCGCAGTTCCTCGACCCCGCCGGCGCTCGATCCCACGACGCCCAGCACCTTGCCTCGCACCGAACTCACTGCACCGCCCTGCATCGTTGTGCCATGGCCAGCAGCTCGGACGAGCGGCTGCCGCCCGTGACCGGGGACTGTTTCCTCAGGTTGCGAAGGGTCTCACGTACGCGTGGATTGTTCCTGACGAGCTGCGGCGAGGTGCGTTCGGCCTCCCGCAACTCGCTGAATGACTCATCAACGCGACCCCTGAGGCAGAGGCCGCGGGCATAATCGATGCGATGGGACACGGCGCGTTCCGCCGGCATGTGGGAGACGTCGATATCGCCATGCTCGACGACGTACGGGATGTTCTCCAGGTCAAGCTCGATCGACAGGCGGTGCAGCTCGACGTTCGTCGGACCGAAGCACGTCTGCCAGTGGTTCTCGTCGGAGCCGAGCCGGTCGGCGAGCCGCTTCGCCTTCTCCAGCAGGGAGTTGGCGGTGTGGCGATCCTGGTGACGTGCGGCGGCCACAGCGGCTCGCAGATGAATCATGCCCAGCAGGCTCAAGGCGGCCGGATCGTCGTCGTGAACCTGTCCCGCGAGCCAGGCCGCCGCGGTATCGCCCAGTTCGAGGGCGTCCTCGTAGCGCCCGTTGGCCAGCAGTGCGTGCGTGCCGGAGCGGGCAGCGGACACGAGCGACAGCGGGTCCTCGGATTCGTCGGCAGCCCGCATGGCTCGCTCGGCCGCGAGCCACGACAGGTCGGACTCGCCGACCTTGGCGAGGGTGGTCGCCGCCAGGTGATGCGTACGAGCCGAGACGGCGAGGCCGCGTCGGCGCTGATCGCCACTCGGAAGGTCCTCCAGCTCCTGGGCAGTCCTGAGCAGACCGGGCAGGGCGGCGATGACATCCCCAAGAACGCCGGCCTGGTAGTCGCCCCAGCTGCGTTCGACGAAGACCTGCGCCTGATCCGGCTGAGGCAACTGCCGCTCCGCCGTACGACCGAACAGCAGCTTCGAGAGACGCCGAGGGCTCATCAGCGCATCGCGGACGGCCGGCACGTCGTCCATGTGCTTCTCCCCGTCCTCCATCAGGACGGGCTGCCCCATCAAGTCGCCGAGCGGGACCCGCAGCACACGGGCGAGTTCGGCGAGCTTGTCGATCCTTGGCGGCTTGCGCACACCCCGCTCGATCTTCGACAGCCAGTCGGTGCTGTGACCGACGAGCCCGGCGAGCACAGGCTGCGTATAGCCCCGGCGCTCGCGGTAGAACGCGATCCGCTCTCCGACGCTGAGGTGATCCCCAAGACCACGCATGCGCGCTGCCTCCCCGACGGTTGGTCCGTCATCCACGTTAGCGGCCGAGCAGGAGCTCGAGAGCAGGGAGCGATTCGGGCTGCCGTGCCGTCCTCAACATCCGCTATCGGACCTAGAACGGGCCGGACACTCTGTCCGACTACCCCAACCAGTCCACGAGCAGCCAGACTGTTGCACGTCCGCGGACAAGTACCTGCACGACAGCCAGGCGACGGACCTGAAGCCCGAGTAGTTGGTGGAGTCATTGGGGAGGCGGTGTCCTGACCGCCCCCGTCACCTCGCCCGTCGGAAAATCACGGGCGCAGCCTGTGCACACGCGGGATCATGAGGCATGCGCCCGGACGACTGGCACCTCACCGATGACGTCGACAGCTTCCTAGACCGTGCAGGAGACTTCCTGCACTCGCGCCCCGCCCTGCACACCATCCCCCTGACAGTGACCGAGGCGCTGCGCACGCGCGGACCGCACGCATACGGTGCCGAAGCCCCCGCCTTCGGCATGCTGGAGAGGGCGGGTGAGATCCGCGCGACCTTCTTCCGGACCCCGCCCCGCCGCCTGAATCTCACCCCTCTCACTCCAGAGGACGCCGACACCCTCGCCGCCCACCTGGCCAGTCTTGGCCGCACCCTCCCTGGCGTCAGTGCAGATCACGAAACCGTCACCGCCTTCGCCGAGGCTTGGCAGCGGCACACCGGCGCGACGCCGACGATCCACGAGCAGCAGCGCCTGTACCGCCTCGGCAGGCTCACCCCGCCAGAGCCGCATCCGGCGGGCCGGGGGCGAATCGCTGGCGAACAGGACCGCGATCAACTCATATGCTGGTACCAAGAGTTCGTCGCGGACATCGGAGGAACTGCCTCCGCAGACGCCGGCTCCTGGGCCGACACGCGCATCACCCACGGACGAGTCACATTCTGGGAGACCCCGGACGGCGTCCCCGTCTCCATGGCAGGCATAACCCCGATGGTCGCCGGCCAGATCAGAGTGGCCCCCGTCTACACCCCAGCCCACCTACGCGGCCGCGGCTACGCGGGCGCCGCGACGGCCGAGGTCAGCAGGACGGCACTGGCAGCGGGCGCGACAGAGGTGCTGCTGTTCGCTGACCTGGCCAACTCCACCAGCAACGGCCTGTATCAGCGGATCGGATACCGCCCAGTGACGGACTTCGCGTTGTACGACTTCTCGTAGTGCTTCATTAGGTTCGGGCTCGATTGACTCCTTGTTGCCGCTGCATCTGATGGCCTCATATCCTCGATCGCAACGCGTTGATGGAGACGAGTAGCGCACCTCCTAGCTATCCAAGGACCTTCGTCCCGAGATTGAAGTGTTCAGTTCGACGCCCACTCCCTCATTGCCCGGATAGGGGAGCCGAGTAGAGTCCCCAGCCATGTATCCGGTCCAGCACTCCACCCCACGACTGTCTCTTCGGGAACTCACCGTCGACGACGTCGACGGCGTCCTGGCGATCTACGGTGATCCGGAGGCCACCCGGCACCTGTCCTTCGAGCCTCGAACCCGCGAGCAGGTTGAGGCTCTCGTCAGGGGGGGGCGATCGCCGCGTCCGGCGCTGAGCCACGCACGGAGTACGCGCTGGCTGTCTCTCAGGAGACTGGTGATCTGATCGGCTTCGCCCGTCTCGCCATGGACCCGCACCAGCAGCGAGCCGCAACGCTGGGGTTTGCTCTGCGTCCCGATGTGTGGGGCCAAGGCCTGGGCGTAGAGACGGTGCGGGCCGTTCTGGCTGTCGCCTTCGGCTCACTGGATCTTCACCGAGTGTGGGCTGCGCGCTCTCCGGCGAACACGGTGTCGGAGAAGACTCTGCTGCGCGCGGGCTTCGTGGAGGAGGGCCGTATCAGGCAGCACGTATTCGTTCATGATGCGTGGCGGGACTCTGTGACCTGCGGAATCGTCGAGGCGGAGTGGCGTGCGACGTTGTGAGTAAGCTGCTGTGACGTCGAGGCGGCGGGCGCGACGCCAAATGGCGGGTCCGCGCCAGAGGCCCAGGCGGAAGCCGGAGGGCACGGTCAGGGCAACGTCGACTGCTCGCCGTCCAAGCTCTCACCAGGTGCGACGCATGAACGCTGCCCGATCAAGCCGCCAGATCTGGTGCACGCCGCTCTCTCCTGGCACCTGGGGCACCCTCGTTCGCACATGGCTCCGAGCGAAGCCCAACCGCTCAGGGATGCCGCGGCTGGCGTGGTTCAACACGTCGTGGTCAATCTCTACCCCCTCGATGCCGGGGAGTTCGAAGGCTTGGCACGTCAGGGCGGCGACCGCAGAAGTCGCCAGACCGTGTCCTGTGTATGCGGGGGCCAGCCAGTTAGCCGTAACTGCACCCTGCCTGGGCTGACATACAGACGGAATAGGCTTCGTGTTCTCCCTCCCAGAGTTGTACGGCCTCGAACGTGGCCCTGTCTGGCGTCTTGAACACATACTTGACGCTGCGATCGGGTGCTCTACTGGTGGAGACCACCTCTATCAAGCCGCCACTGCGGGGTGAATCGCCCATCGTGCAGATCTCTTCTCTAGAAGTTCGTGCACACCTTGCCGCAATCTACCGACGTGCGATTGCAGCTTCGGACGTCAATTCTCCGCAAGGCCGGAATCTCCCTGTCGGATTACTGTTGGCGCCAGTGGGTAATAGCCGTGAAAGCGGACTGGTGCTGCACCAATACACTCTGACTCTCGGCGCAGAGTACAACCCAAGAAACCGAGCTCAAATTACAGCAGTAATATTCAGAGGCTGGAGCGGCCGGGCAGCGACGTCGACGGACGAGCTGAGCCACTGGGGGTCTGATGGCTTACTGCGAAATCTTGCCGCTCTGCCCTCCTGGCCCGCTATGCTCAGTACCAACGCGTTGACGGAGACAAGTAGCGGCGGGATCCGCGAGCAGAGAGAACTGCCGGTAGCTGTGAAGGCAGTCTCGTGCCCCACGTGAAGACCCTCCCGAGCGCGGGGAGAAACGGCCGATCGACTCTGCCCAATGCCCCGCCGACTGGCCCCCGTGACCGGGCCCGAATGAGGCCGTCGCCATCTGGTGGCGGCAAAGGCGTGGTGGCACCGCGAGTCCCCTTCTCGCCCACGCCCTCAAGGGATCATGACGACGCCCCTGGAGGGCCCGAGATGATCCACACGACCACCCGTGTATTGGTCGCCGACCTGCGAGAACATGTCGGCGAGACCGTTTCCGTCTGCGGCTGGGTGAACACCCTCCGGCTGCAGCGCAAGATGCAGTTCGTCATCGTCCGCGACCACACCGGAATGGTGCAGGTCACCCACAAGCGTGGCGGCGAGAGCGACAGCACCGAAGCCGCTCTGGAGAGCTTGACCACCGAGTCCGCGGTCAGGATCACCGGCCGCGTAGTCGACAACCCGATCGTCAAACTCGGCGGCCTGGAACTCGTGCCCGAGCAAGTCGAGGTACTGAACCGGGCCGAGACACCGCTGCCGATCGACGAACACACCGGCCTGGAGCACCGCCTCGACTGGCGGTTCCTCGACGTGCGGATGCGTCCGCAGGCGCAGCTGCTGTTCGCCGTGCAGACCACCCTCGAGCAGGGCATGCGCGAGTACGCCTACAGCCAGGGCTGCACCGAAATGCACACCCCGAAGCTGATGGGAACCGCGAGCGAGTCCGGGGCCGAGGTGTTCAAGCTCGGCTACTTCGATCGCTCCGCTTTCCTGGCGCAGTCCCCGCAGTTCTATAAGCAGATGGCGATTTCCGCCGGCATCGACAAGGTCTTCGAGATCGGCCCCGTCTTCCGCGCCGAGCCATCGTTCACATCGAGGCATGCGACGGAGTTCACCGGCGTCGACGTGGAGCTCGCCTGGATCGACGACGTCGAGGACGTCATGGTCTTCGAGGAGCAGATGCTCACTCACGCCATCGCCAAGGTCGCCGACGTTCACGGTGAGGCGATCCGCGAGACCTTCGGCGTCGACGTCACCGTCCCCACGACGCCATTTCCTCGGGTGACCATGGCCAAAGCCCAGGAGATCCTGCGGGCGGGCGGCTGGGACCCTGCGGGTGAGAAGGAGGACCTGGACCCGGAGGGCGAGCGCGGTATCTCCGCGCACTTCAAGGGGCAGACCGGGCACGAGTGGGTGTTCGTCACTCACTACCCGACAAGCATTCGCCCCTTTTACCATATGCGCCCCAAGGATGACCCGGGCTCGACGCTGAGCTTCGACCTGCTTTGGCAGGGCCTGGAGGTCACCACCGGCGCCCAGCGTGAGCACCGGTACGACGTGCTGCTCAAGCAGGCCGCCGAGAAGGGCATGAGCACCGAGCCGCTGCAGGACTACCTGAACGCTTTCCGCTTCGGCTGCCCGCCGCACGGAGGCCTCGGTATGGGCCTGGGTCGGGTGCTGATGGTCATGCTCGGACTCGACTCCATCCGCGAGGCCGCCTTCCTGTTCCGCGGACCGAACCGGCTCACCCCGTAGGCCTTGTCGCTTCATGCGATTGGGGCGGTCAGCACTCTGGCTGACCGCCCCAACATGTTCTGTTCAACGTACTTCGCGCGTACGGCGGTTCGTCGACTTCGGTCCTGGTGGCCAAGATCCCCGCACCGTCTTGCCCGTCCGGGAAGGCCCGCTGACGGCACCCCCGAGCGGTAGCAGAGAGTCCAGGCAGGCACCGTTGTTCCAGGAGCCGCACAGGTCCCGGTTGAGCGCGACGATACCCGCGGCCGCGATAGTGACGCGCTGCTGGATGAGTGGTTCTGTTCACGAGAACCAACAGCAGATGTTCACCACTTTGGGAGGCACCACAGCCGGCGATCGTTCGATTTCGCCGCGGTGAGGCCAGTTCTCTCCAGTTGCATTTCGATCTTGTATCCGTAGGGCAGAGCCGCCGTATCGACGGAGAGGCAGCGTGGCCTTGTCGACGGTGGCTGTCACGGCTGCGTACCGAACCTCCCAGTGCTGCCCGCTGGTCTACGTTGGTGGGCATCCTCGGTGTACCGGGAGCGATGGGGGCGGGGGAGTTGCGGGCATGGTGGGTGGGCATGTGGGGCGGGGTCGGTGGCGGTGGATGCTTGGCCGGCTGCTGTGGGCGCTGGTAGGGGCCGCGGTTACGGGCGGGGTCGCGTGGGTGGTCGCGCGGGTCGGGCTGGAGACGGCGGATCAGCTCTCCAGCGTGATCGGCGGGACTGTCGGCACGATCGGTCTCGCCGTCTCTCTGGTCGCCCTGCGCTCTCCCGTTCCCGCTGCTCAACCCCCTGCAGGCGCCGGAGCAAGTGGGCGTTGGGTGCGGACCGCCGCCGCTCACGCCTCCTACCGTGCTCCCGCTGTCCAGGCACCCGTCCGTGGCCGGGACAGCCAGCTCTCCGACATTCGCCGGCTGGCAGCTGGCCGGGACGGCGGGCTCGTCGTGGTCTGCGGGATGGGCGGGCTGGGCAAGACCACCCTCGCCGCCCAGGCCGCCCAGCAGACCGAGACGGAAGGGCGGGCGGTGTTCTGGGTGCGGTGGCAGGACGATGCCACCCGCCTTGCGCAGGACCTCACCCGCATCGCCCAGGAGCTGGGACTTGCGGAAAGCTGTCTCCATGATGCCCAGAGCGGCCGGGCCGCGCTGGTCGACGTGGTGTGGGAGCAGCTGGCCGCGGTACGGGGGTGGGTGATCGTGATTGACAACGTCGACACCCCCCGCAACCTCGGCCCCGGCGGCGAACTGCCGGGCTCCTACCGGGGATGGGTGCGCCCCGATGGCGCCGGACTGCTCCTGGTCACCACCCGCGACAGTGCGCGCGACACGTGGGGGCCCAGAGCCCGCCTCGTTCTTCTCGAGCCCCTGTCCGCCGACGCTTCGGGCGCGGTGCTGCGCGACGCCGCACCCGCCGCCGGCACCACGCAGGAGGCCGCCGCGCTCGGGGGGCGACTCGGCGGGCTCCCTCTCGCCCTGGATACCGCGAGGCGCTACCTCGCCAACCCCACCAGCCGCTACCGCACCTTCACCGCCTACCGGCACGCCCTCGAAACCGAGTTCGGCGACCTCCTAGGCGCCGAACACCCGCGGGCCGCCGTCCCGGAGGTCGCCCGCAGAGTGGTCCGGCACACCTTCGACCTCTCCCTCACTCAGCTCCACACCGATGGCTACACCCTCGCCCGCCCCGCCCTGTTCCTCCTCGCCCTCCTTACAGCCGCGCCCGTCCCCCGTGGTCTCCTGACCCCCGCCCTCCTCACTGAAGCCACCGGGCAGAGCGCCACGGCGGCCGAACTCGACGCCGCCCTCGCCGCCCTGCACCAGTACGGCCTGATCAACACCCCCACCGTGTCGGTGACAAGCAGCAGCGACGGGCATGCGCTCACGGTCGGGCAGGTCGTACTGCACCCTCTGGTCCACGAGGTCATCGGACTCACCGCGCCCCCTGGAACCGACCGCACCACCTGCCACACCGCCCTGGACACCCACCTCACCCGAACCGTTCACGACATCAACAGGGCCGGCCGCGCCAGCTGGCCCACCGCACGCCTCCTTGCCCCCCACCTCCCACCGCTCCTCCACCGCACACCCCCCACCGACTTCACCACCATCCGCAACGTGCTCGACAGCCTCGCCAGTACCCTCCGGGACGCGGGCGCCGCGGCCGAGGAACACCTGCTGCGCCAGGGTGTCCTCGATGCCCAAACGCGCCACCTTGGCCCTGACCATCCCGACACCCTCACGAGCCGCAGCAACCTCGCCGTCGCCCTGCGTGCGCTCGGCCGCTACCAGGAGGCCGCCGACCTCGATCGGCAGACCCTCAGCGACCGCGAACGCATCCTGGGCCCCGACCACCCTCACACCCTCACCAGCCGCAGCAACCTCGCCATCGCCCAGCGCGCGCTCGGCCGCTACCAGGAGGCCGCCGACCTCGACCGGCAGACCCTCAGCGACCGCGAACGCATCCTGGGCCCCGACCACCCTCACACCCTCACCAGCCGCAGCAACCTCGCCAACAACCAGCGCGCGCTCGGCCGCTACCAGGAGGCCGCCGACCTCGACCGGCAGACCCTCAGCGACCGCGAACGCATCCTGGGCCCCGACCACCCTCACA
>NZ_JBEZJY010000028.1:0-131973 GCF_040651415.1 Streptomyces sp. NPDC048484 | reverse complement strand
TCTCGACATTACTCCCGCGGGTCTACCCGTCGGGGCCCCCCCCCCCCCCCCGCGACGTGAACCGCCTGGACCAACCGCTGGTTCTCCGGCGCCGCCCCCGGAAAGGCGATCCGCCGCCGAGTATCACGGTTCCCCGGGAACGTCCCTCAGGACACTGTCAGCAAAGCACGCGCGACCTGTGGGAACTGGCCCTTCGGGTGATCACGGAACAGAGGCTCCGTGCCGAACAGGACGGCATGCGGACCGCTGACCACCGAGGCCCGGCCCGCTGCCTGCGCCGGACCGCCGCTGCCGTCCTCCAGGACACGCCAGTGCCCGGAAACGAGCGGGTTCCCGGCCGCGTACGACTGCTCCACGCGGACCCCGGCGCCGAGGTCCGTGAACCACAGCGGCGCGTAGACGAAGCCGTGGTCGGGGGCGCCGGAGGTCACTCCGCCGGGCGAGTTGACCACGCGCACCACGCCGTTGGCGTCCGGGTTGCCCTCCACCGGCTCGACCGCCAGGAGCCCCGCGGCGGCGTTGAGGGCCGCTCCGGTGGCTCCGCGGCCCACCAGCCCCGCCCGGGCCAGGAAACCGTCCAGGGCGGTGCGTGCGGCCGTGTCGAGGCGCGCCGGGTCCAGCCCGGAGGACGCGAACAGGACGTCGGCCCTCGACCAGTCGAAGCCCGCGTTGAGGACCGCCGTGGACACCGGGACCACGTCGAAGTTCATCTCGCGCAGCGCGAACAGCTCGCCCGGAGTGACCGCCGCCGCGACCCGCACCCGCTGCAGCGCGGCGCCGCCGGCCGCCTTCGTCGCGTCGAAGGCCACGTCGTACGTCTTCGCCAGGACAGTGGCCCTCCCACGGGCCGAGGCGGGCACGATCGCGCTGCCGTCGGCCGCCCGCCGCACCGCGACGCCGTCCGCGAGAAGGGAGTTCAGGGCCGCGATCTCACGGGCGTCGTCGAGGCGCAGCCGCAACGTGCCGCGGGGCGCGACGTAGCCGACCTTCGCGGCCGCCCGGACCGCGCGATCCGGCACGGAGAGCTTCGGGGTGCGGGACCGAACGGTGTCGACCGTCGCCCCCCAGAGCCGGCCGAGGCTCCAGCCGGAGATGTCGTACATCACCGACACCTTGTCGCTGATGTCGCGGCCGTCCGCCAGCATCACATTGGCCATACCGCGCTTGGGCTGCCGCAGATCGACCACGTACGAGCCCTTCGCGTACGCCTTCCCGCCGAGCCTGAAGTCCTTCGTGGCCACCCGTACCCGGACGTCGTTGGCGAGCAGGTGGTCGACGAGACGGGCCGCGGCCGGGGCCGAGCGCTGGGCACCGGCGCCCGCCGGGATCACGTACGCGCGGGGGAAGTCCGTCGTGTACACGTCCTCCGGGCCGATGCCCGGGACACCCGGCACGGTCTCCGGCGAGACCGGGACCTGTGCGGCGCCCGTCACGCTCCGGCGGAAGACCTCGATCTGGTCGGCGACGAGTGAGGCGCGGTGCGTCCGGGCGTAGTCGAGGCTCGCCCGCATCGCCGCCCCCGCGATGGCCACGTTGATCGCCGAACGGCGGCGCAGTTCGGTGACGGGCAACTCGTCGTACTCGTCGTTGTTCACCGCCATCGGGAACTCGACCGTGTGCGCGGCGACCGTACCGTGGAACGGCATGTACTGCGGGGTGAAGATCGGCGGCCAGTCGTCCCAGCCCTCCTCCTGGTCCCGGAACGGGATCTGGGCGGGCTCCACACCGTCCTTCGCGGGCGTGTAGCCGAGGCCGTTGACGGCGGACTCCATGCCGAGCGCGTTGGCGTAGGTGTTCTTGAGGAAGAGGTCGTACTCGTAGTTCTCGCCGTGCGGAGGTGTCGTCGGCTCGATGAGTGTGCCGTTGACGTATCCGTGCAGGTCGACCATCAGCGCGGGCTGCTTGTCGATCGCGATCTGCCGCATGGCCCGTACCTCGGGCTGCGAGGCGGTCACGAAGTCGCGGTTCAGGTCGAAGCCGTTGGCGTTCTCACGGGTGCCGGCGATACGGCCGTCCGGGTTCGCGGTGATGTTGAAGTACACGCGGTTGTGGGCGAGGAGGTCGGTGGTGGACCCGTCCTTGGCCGTGGCGAGCTTCTCGATCAGTTCGAGGGAGGCGTCCGTGCCCTCCCACTCGTTTCCGTGGATGTTGTTGTTGAAGAAGACCGGCGTCTTGTAGTCACGCTTGACCGAGCTGTCCTTGGCGGCGGCCGCGGGCGCGTTCTCGATCAACTCGCGCATACGCTCCTGGGCGCGCGCCTGCCGGGTGGACTCGGGCGCGGTGACGGTGACCAGATAGAGCCGGTGACCCCCGGCCGACCGGCCGGCGATCTCCACGCTCACCCGGTCGCCGAGGCGCTGGAGCGCGTTCAGCTTCGGGGCGATGGCGTGGTACGGGGTGAGGCCCAGCTTGACGGACTTGTCCGCCGGGTTGTCCGGGTCCGGGGTGAGGACCTGCTCGCGCGGATAACCGCGCGTGCCTCCGGCGGTTCCGGTGCCGTCCGTGAGCTCGGTGACCGGGGCGGTCAGGGCACGGTCGGTGGCGTCCTGCGACGCCTTGGCGGCGCCGCCGGACGGGCCGCCGGAGGGACCGGATCCCTCGCGGACCGGGTTCCCGGGGCGGGGCGTGGGGTCGGCGACGGCCCCGTTCGGGGTGATGAGGAGCGCGGCCGCCGCGGTGGCGGCGGCCGTGGCGATCAGGACGGGTCTCGGTAGGCGCACGTGTACCTCCGTGGAGAGTGCCTGACACAGGTCACATCGGGTACGGGAGGTCTACCTGTTCGACTCCTCCGCAACAAGGGTGCGTCGTCGTCACGCACGGCATGAATGACGCGGACGGCGGGCCTTTGGCCGGGCCGTTGCAGTTCGCGTCGCCACGGCCAGCACCACAGCCGGTCCGGCCGGCCTGCAGGCATCCACCCTCCCCGCCAGGGGGACAACAGCCTGGGGCGGAGCCGCCGGTAGGGTGCACGTATGCGTGATTTCGGGGTGGGTTTCAAATACTTGCTGCGCGGCCAGCGATGGGTGGCCCGCCATGGAAAGCAGTTCGGGTTCGGGCTCCTCCCCGGCCTCATCACCCTCGTGCTGTACGCGGCCGCACTGACCGCCCTGGCCCTTTGGGGCACCGACTTCACCGCCTGGGCAACCCCCTTCGCGGACGACTGGTCGAGCCCCTGGCTCGGCCTCTTCCGCGGCTTCCTGACGGCGGTCCTCTTCGCGCTCGCCCTGCTCCTTTCCGTCATCACGTTCACCGCGGTCACCCTCATCCTCGGCCAGCCCTTCTACGAGAACCTCTCCGAGAAGGTCGACCGGGACGTGTCCCCGGACGGCACGGCCCCCGAATCGGGGCTCCCGCTCTGGCGCGAACTGCTGATCTCCGCACGGGACAGCCTCCGGATCGTGGCCAGGGCCCTGGTGTGGGGCGTGCTGCTCTTCGCGCTCGGGTTCATCCCGTTCGTCGGGCAGACCGTCGTCCCGGTGATCGGCTTCTTCGTCACCGGTTTCTTCCTCACCGAGGAACTGACGGCGGTCGCCCTGCAACGCCGCGGTGTCGTGCTCCGCGACCGCCTCACCATGCTCCGCTCCCGCAAGACGCTGGTCTGGGGCTTCGGCACCCCGCTGGGGGTCGCCTTCCTCGTCCCCTTCGTCGCCGTCTTCCTGATGCCCGGCGCGGTCGCGGGCGCCACACTGATGGCCCGCGACCTGCTGGGCGAGGAGACACGCGACGAGAACCGGGCCGACGAGGACCCGGCGGGTCCCGCGGACCCCGCAAACTCCCTCAGCCGCTGAAACCAGCCGCTGAAACCAGCCGCTGAAACCAGCTCTGAAACCAGCCGCTGGGGTGACTCGCTGACGTCAGCGAGTCACCCCAGCGCTGACGTCAGTCGGTGGCTTCCGCCGCCACCGTCAGGATCGACCGCACCTGGGCGACGATGTCCAGCCGGTTCTGTACGAACTGGTCGTCGGTGACCGTCCCGCTCGCCGGATCCGTGTTGCCCGCCCCGAACTCCAGTACCGGCGTGTGGACATGGCCGCCGGGGAGCGAGTCGCCCAGCCCGAGCCGGTCGCGCAGCAGCGTCGCGCGGTACGCGATCTCGTTGGAGAGGTAGTTGCCGCCTCCGCCCGACCGGGCCGTCGACCCCGCGGTCGGCCCCGCGGGGCGCACGACGGGCTCCGTCCCGCCCGCCGGGATCTCGGTCACCGACGTGTTGTCGTACACGGGAAAGCGTCCCGTGTCCGCGGCGACGATGTCCTTGTACGGCAGGGTCGTCGACGTCCACTGCGGCTGCGAGGCAGGATCGGTCACCGGGACCGTCTCGGTGCGCGAGAGGTTCTCGTTGTCCGGGAAACCGCCGCGCCAGGCCCCGTTGGTGCGCTCGACGTCGATGCGGCCCACCCGGCCCTGGCTGACCGTCGTGAACAGGTCGACCTGGGGGAGGTGCCGGCGCAGTGTCCGCTCCACCGTGCCCTCGGCGAAGTCCTGCCAGCGGACGGGGAAGACGGCGGTCTCGACGCGCGCCGGACCGTCCGCCGTCCTGATCACCGTGCCGTCCAGCGCGAGCGCGGTCGCCCCCGACGGGTTGGAGATCCGCACGTCCCGGTCCAGCGTGAACGGGTCGAAGCCGGTCACCAGGATCCGCTTGACCTTCTTGGAGTGCGGATACCGGATGGTGTCCTGGCCGCGCGAGGTCCGTTCCAGCGTGGCGAGGAGCTTGGCGCGCCGGGCCTCGGTGAGGCCGAACCCGGGCTGCCACTGGCGTACTTCACGCGTCATGCCGAGCCGGGCCCAGTACAGCGGCCGGTCGTCGTCCCTGCTGAGGTCGCCGCCCGCGGGGCCGCGGCCCTGGACCCGGTCCACCGCCCGCTGCCACAACCGGGCGCCCTGCCGTTCGGCCACCCGCTCGGCCTGGGCGTACGAGTGTGTCCTGCCCAGGGCCCGGGCGAACTCCGGTGCCACCGTGTCGAATCCGGACCGGTTCAGGATCTCCTGGGGCGCCGCCTTGCCGAGGCGCTGCTCCTCCACGGTGGGCGCGGGCGCCGCGGGATCCTCCGCGGCGAGTGCGGGCGGCGCGGCGAGTCCCGTCAGCAGAGCCAGGCCGAGGGCGCCGAGCCGAACACGTATGTGCGTCAAGGTGGTTCAGGTCCTTCCGTCGCGAGTGGGGGACGTCGTCGGATGGCGGCATTATGCGTGACGCGAGGGGCACACGCCACGGCGCGTGCCCCCTGTTACGGACTGTCCCCGCCCTCGGTTACGGACTGTCCCCGCCCTCGCCCAGCAGCGTGAGGAAGTCCCGGAACGCCCCCGGCATGTCCACCGACTCCGGCGCGAGCAGCCACTGGTACTGCAGCCCGTCCATCACCGCGACGAGCAGGGGAGCGGCCCGCTCCGGGGTGAGGCCGCCCGGCAGCCGTTCCCCGTACTCGGTCCGCAGCACCCGTGCCATGTTCGCGCGCACGGCCTCGTACCGTTCGGTGAAGTAGCCGCGCGCCGGATGCCCCTCCGTGACGCTCTCGCCGAGCAGCGCCGAGAAGGTCTGCACGATCCCGGGCCGCATGGCGTTGTACTCGACCAGCTGGCCGAGCAGTTCGAGCGGCCACCCGGTGCCGGGGACCGCGTCCCACTGGTCGCGCTCCGCCAGTACGGCGACGAGCAGCGCCTCCTTGGTCGGGAAATAGTGCAGCAGCCCCTGCGGGGTGAGGGCGACCCGCTCGGCGACCGCCGCCAGGCTCGCGCCCCGGTAACCCCGCTCGGCGATCACCTCCAGCGCCGCCCGGAGGATCTCCGCACGCCGCTCCGTACCCCTGGCCGACCTCGGCGCCCCGCTCGTCATGCCGCCACCGTACGACGGACCCGCGCCACGAGCCTCCATGACTCAATCGTAACGCTGAGGTAACGAAAACTACCGGGCGACAGGTGGCACGTGCAGGATGGAGAGCCGGAACGGACTTCAAGGGTCCTCGACGGACTACGACGGACTGCGACGGACTGCAACGAGGAGGCACGGCCATGGCAGGAATCAGGCCCACCCCGGCCGACCAGGCGCGCGAGGCGGTGGTCGAGACGGCGCTCGCGGCCCTCGACCTGGACACGAAGGCGCACCTGCTCGCCGGTCAGGACATGTGGTCCCTGCCCGCGCTGCCCGGGATCGGACTGGAGTCACTGGTCATGTCCGACGGCCCGATCGGCGTGCGGGGCGTGCGCTGGACCGCCGACGACCCGTCCATCGCCCTGCCGTCCCCCACCGCTCTCGCCGCCACCTGGGACCCCGCCCTGGCCCGCCGCGCCGGCCGGCTTCTCGCCCAGGAAGCCCGCCGCAAGGGCGTCCACGTCCTGCTCGCCCCCACGGTCAACCTGCACCGCTCGCCGCTCGGCGGCCGTCACTTCGAGGCGTACAGCGAGGACCCGTATCTCACCGGACGGATCGGCTCCGGGTACGTGAACGGCGTACAGGAGGGCGGTGTCGGGACCACCGTCAAGCACTTCGTCGCCAACGACGCCGAGACCGACCGCTTCACCGTGAACAACGTGGTCTCCGAACGCGCCCTGCGTGAGCTCTACCTGGCCCCCTTCGAGGCCATCGTCGAGAACGCCCACCCCTGGGGCATCATGACCGCCTACAACTCGGTCAACGGCACGACGATGACCGAGCACCGCCACCTGGTCGACGAGGTCCTGCGCGGCGAGTGGGGCTTCGACGGCTTCAACGTCTCCGACTGGATGGCCGCCCGCTCGACCGTGGGCAGCATCGAGGGCGGCCTGGACGTCGCGATGCCCGGCCCGACCACCGTCTACGGCGCCGCGCTCGCCGCCGCCGTCCGGGCCGGCGAGACCAGCGAGGCCCGAGTGGACGAGGCGGTGCGCAACGTCCTGCGCCTGGCCGCCCGCGTCGGCATCCTGGCGGGGGCCGAGCCCGTCGTCACCGACCCGCCCGGGTCCCCCGGGGTGATCGACGGCGAGTCGCTGGCCCGCGAGATCGCCCGCCGCTCCTTCGTACTCGTACGCAACGAAGGGGCCCTCCCGGTCCCGGGCGGCCACGCGGTCACTCTCATCGGAGCCGCCGCCCGTGACGCCCGCGTCCTCGGCGGCGGCTCCGCCACCGTCTTCCCCGCGCATGTCGTCTCCCCGCTCGACGGGCTCACCGCCGCCCTGCCCGAGGGCACCCTGACGTACGCGGTCGGCGCCGACCCCAGCCAGGAACTGTCCGCCGCCGACCAGGGATTCGAGCTGCGCGCGGTCTGCCGCGACACCGCGGACAACGTCCTGGGCACCAGCTCCGCGCCGAGCGGCCACCTCCAGTGGATGGGCGACGACCTGCCCGACGGGGTCACCCACGACCGCCTCCACAGCGTCGAACTGACCGGCACCTTCACCCCGCGCGAGAGCGGCCCGCACACGTTCGGAATCAAGGGACTCGGCGCCTTCACGCTCACGATCGACGGTACGCGGCACTTCGACGGGGTCCAGAGCACCGACAAGGACGACCCGTTCGTGACGTTCTTCGGCGACCCCGTGGAGCGCGCCACGGTGGACCTGACCGCCGGCCGGGCCTACGAGGTCTCCCTGCGCCACACGGTCGTCGTCCCCGACAACGTGCCCATGAGGGTCATCACCTTCACGCTCGCCCACCAGGAGCCCCGGCGCGACCCCGACGAACTGATCGCCGAGGCGGTCGAAGCGGCCCGCGCCGCCGACACGGCGATCGTCGTGGTCGCCACGACCGAACGCGTCGAGTCCGAGGGCTTCGACCGCGCGGACCTCCGGCTCCCCGGCCGCCAGGACGACCTGGTCCGCGCGGTCGCCGCCGCCAACCCGAACACCGTCGTGGTGGTCAACTCCGGCTCCCCGGTGGAACTCCCGTGGCGCGACGAGGTCGCCGCGGTGCTGCTCTCCTGGTTCCCGGGCCAGGAGGGCGGCGCCGCCCTCGCCGACGTCCTCACCGGCGCCCACGAGCCCGGCGGCCGGCTCCCCACCACCTGGGGCTCCTTCGAGACCGCCCCGGTCAC
The DNA here is from genome assembly GCF_040651415.1 of Streptomyces sp. NPDC048484. Taxonomy (NCBI): domain Bacteria; kingdom Bacillati; phylum Actinomycetota; class Actinomycetes; order Kitasatosporales; family Streptomycetaceae; genus Streptomyces; species Streptomyces sp. NPDC048484. The sequence goes on along the minus strand of NZ_JBEZJY010000028.1, from coordinate 123,970 downwards.
CCGGGTCACCCCGGCCGACGGCGAACTCCCGTACACCGAGGACGTGTTCATCGGCTACCGCGCCTGGGAGAAGGCGGGCCGCACCCCGGCGTACCCCTTCGGCCACGGCCTCGGCTACACCGACTGGACGTACGACGAGATCGACGTGACGAATACGACGGTCACGGTCCGCGTCACCAACTCCGGTACGCGCGCCGGCCGCGAGACCGTCCAGATCTACGTGGCCCCCTCGGTCCCGGCCCCCGATCGCCCGACCCGCTGGCTGGCAGGCTTCGCGAGCGTCGAGGCGGCCCCGGGGGAATCCGTGGAGACAAAGATCAACCTCCCGAGCCGAGCCTTCGAGATCTGGGACGACCACACCGGCGCCTGGACCCCGGTGAAGGGCCCGTACGTCCTGGAGGCATCCCACTCACTCACAGACACCCGGCTGAGGGCACCGCTGAGCTTCTAGGGGTGCGGGGCGCGGGGCCGTCGGGGTGGCAGGGCGGCGGGGCAACGCGGTTTTTCAGGGAGCCCCCTCACCCCGCCGGAGGCTTACGCGCAGTCACCACCGCGTACGCCATCTCCGCAAGCCGCGCCTGCCCGTTCTCGCTCGGGTGGAACCAGTCCCAGTGACTCAGCTGCTTGGTCCCGAAGCGGTACTCGAACACCGCCCCACCGTCGAACCGGCACCGCCGATGCTTCGCACACACCTCTTCCAGAACCGAGTTGTAGGACTCGACCCGGTCCTGAACCCGGTCCCGCCGCAGCGTCGCCGTCGAGGTCAGCGAGTCCGCGTCACCGAGCATCGACGGACAGATCCCCAGCTTCCAGATCTGCTTGCCCATCGGATTCGCCCGCCCCTGCGACCACAGCCGCTTCAGATCGGGCACGCTCGACACGTACACCTGGGTCTTCGGCAGTGTCTTGCGCAGTGTGGTCAGCGCGTCCTCGAACTGGCTGCGGAAGTCCGCGACCGACGTCATGGCGGACACCGACGAGCGGCAGGCGTCGTTCGCGCCGGCCATCACCGTGACCAGTTCGGGCTTCCTCGTGGCGGCCTGGGCCATCTGACCTGGCAGGTCGGCCATACGGGAGCCGGTCTCCGCGTAGTTCCAGCTGTGCCGGGCGGCCCCGGACGCTCCCAGGAGGCGTACCGCGAGGCTGTTGACCTTCGCGTCGGTGCCGGTCGCCCACGAGACCTCGGGGCAGTCGGCCAGCACCGAGCAGGCGTCGAACCCGCGGGTGATCGAGTCGCCGACCGCGGCCAGCGAGCGGGGACTGCGGTCCCAGGCCGGAGTCGGCTTCGGTGAGGGCTTCCCGGTCCGGGCGGCGGTGCCCGACGGCTCCGCGGAGTTGCCGCCGACCGCGTCGCATCCGGTCAGTCCCACGACACCGACAAGAGCCGTCACGGCGGCCGCGACCAGGCCCCGCGAACGGTGACCACGGTTTCGCATCCCCAGTTTCCCCTCGTTGGTCCACCTCGTTCGTCACGCGACGGCATCCCGCCCCAAGCGTCCTCCCGGGTGAAACCTCCGTGTTTCCGGGCGCTGGGACCGACGGTACGTCACACTCCCCGCGCCGCCGCACGGTAGCCTCGCCACGTGGCTGTCCTGTGCCACTGAACGTTCCGCCAGGTTGCAAAGTGCCCGCTCTGTCCGGAGGTCCCAGTGACGACACGTGGAGTTCTCTACGTGCACTCCGCGCCGCGCGCGCTGTGCCCGCACGTCGAGTGGGCGGTCGCGGGCGTGCTCGGCACGCGGGTCAGTCTCGACTGGATCCGGCAGCCCGCCTCGCCCGGCACCTGGAGATCCGAGTTCTCCTGGAAGGGCGAGGCCGGCACCGCCTCCAAACTCGCCTCGGCGCTGCGCGGCTGGCAGATGCTGCGCTTCGAGGTCACCGCCGAGCCCTGTGCCACCGCGGAGGGCGAGCGCTACAGCTGCACCCCTGACCTGGGCATCTTCCATGCGGTGACCGGAATACACGGCGATATCATGATCCCCGAGGACCGTCTGCGCGCTGCCCTGGCCCGCTCCCAGCAGGGCGAGACACAACTGGAGTCCGAGCTCACCAGGCTCCTCGGCAAGCCCTGGGACGACGAACTGGAACCCTTCCGCTACGCGGGCGAGGGCGCCCCGGTCCGCTGGCTCCACCAGGTCGTCTGAGCCCCGCAGCGGACAACGGAACGACAAGTGGCCCGACCCCTCAAAGAGAAGTCGAGCCACTCACCAGCATGACAGGAACGGCCGAATCCAGACGGTGTCTAGACGGTCCGGAACGCCAGAACCACGTTGTGCCCACCGAACCCGAACGAGTCGTTGAGCGCGGCGATCCGTCCCTCGACAGGCAACTTCCGCGCCTCACCACGAACGATGTCCGCGGTGGCCTCCGCCTCGGGGTCGAGGTTCTCGACGTTGATGGTCGGCGGCGCGACCCGGTTGTACAGCGCGAGCACCGTGGCCACCGACTCCACACCACCCGCACCGCCGAGCAGATGCCCGGTCATGGACTTCGTACCGGACACGGCGAAGTGGTCGGCGTCGTCGCCGAAGACCTTCCGCAGCGCCTTCAGCTCGGCCACGTCACCGGCCGGCGTGGAGGTCGCGTGCGCGTTGACGTGCACGATCTCCGCCGGGTTCAGGTCGGTGCTGTCGAGCAGGTGCTGCAGGGCGGCCGCGATGCCGCGGCCCTCCGGCTCCGGCTGCACGATGTCGTGGCCGTCGGAGGAGATGCCCTGGCCGACCGCCTCCGCGTACACGCGGGCACCGCGCTTGGCGGCGTGCTCGGCCGACTCCAGGACCAGGACGCCGGCGCCCTCGCCGAGGACGAAGCCGTCACGGCCGATGTCGTAGGGACGCGAGGCGCCCTGCGGGTCGTCGTTGTTCTTGGACATCGCCATCATGTTGCCGAACGCGGCGATGGGCAGCGGATGGATCGCCGCCTCCGTACCACCGGCGACGACGACGTCGGCGCGGCCGGTGCGGATCATCTCGATCGCGTAGCCGATGGCCTCGGCACCCGACGCACAGGCGGAGACCGGGGTGTGCACACCGGCGCGGGCGCCGACGAGCAGACCCACGTTGGCCGACGGGCCGTTCGGCATGAGCATCGGGACGGTGTGCGGGGAGACGCGGCGTACGCCCTTCTCCTTCAGCACGTCGTACTGGTCGAGCAGGGTCGTGACACCGCCGATGCCGGAGGCGATGACCGCGCCGAGACGGTCGGGGTCGACCGCCATCTCCGGCGCGGCAGCGCCTGATGCCTCAGCGTCGGCCCTGCCGCTGAAGCCGGCGTCCGCCCAGGCCTCCTTGGCCGCGATCAGCGCGAACTGCGCCGAGCGGTCGAGGCGGCGGGCCTGCGGGCGCGGAATGACCTCGCCCGGTTCCACGGCGATCTGCGCCGCGATACGGACCGCCTGGTCGGCGGCCCACTCCTGCTTCAGAGGGCCGACACCGGAACGTCCGGCGATCAGTCCCTCCCAGGTAGAGGCTGCGTCGCCACCCAGCGGTGTGGTTGCGCCGATACCGGTGACGACCACGGTGCGATTGGTCGGGATCACGGGAATTCTTTCTCCAACGGATACGAGGATTCAGCGGCGCCACCGCCGGGTGGCGGGGCTAGCGGCACTCGGGGTGAGAGGTTGCTCAGCCCTGGTGCTTGAGGATGTACTCGGTCGCGTCGCCGACCGTCTTGAGGTTCTTGACGTCGTCGTCCGGGATCTTGACGTCGAAGCGCTCTTCGGCGGCGACGACGACCTCGACCATGGACAGCGAGTCGACGTCGAGGTCGTCGGTGAAGGACTTCTCCAGCTGGACGTCCTCGACCGGGATGCCGGCGATCTCGTTCACGATGTCGGCAAGACCGGCGACGATCTCTTCCTGAGTGGCGGCCATGTCAGGCGCTCCTTCTTGTGTTTCCAGAGGGTGTGGCGGTACTACCGCCCGGAAAGGTCCGGACGGTGTGCCTAGGGGAGGGTAACGACCGTCGCGGCGTACACGAGACCCGCCCCGAAGCCGATGACGAGCGCGGTATCGCCGCTCTTCGCCTCTCCGGTCGCCAGGAGCCGCTCCATAGCGAGCGGAATCGAGGCGGCCGAGGTGTTGCCGGTGGTGCGCACGTCACGCGCGACCGTGACGTGCTCCGGCAGCTTGAGAGTCTTCACCATCGAGTCGATGATCCGCTCGTTGGCCTGGTGGGGAATGAAGACGTCCAAGTCGTCCGCAGTGAGTCCGGCGGCTTCCAGCGCCTCCTTGGCGACCTTGGCCATCTCGAACACGGCCCAGCGGAACACCGCCTGGCCCTCCTGCGTGATCGCGGGAAACTTGATCTCGCCCTTGGAGTCCAGGGGCAGCTCGGACACGTCACCGATCCGGAAACGGTCCCAGGGAATGGTCTGCCTGATCGTGTTGGACTTGTCGCCCTCGGAACCCCAGACCGTGGGGCCGATGTGCGGCTCCTCGGAGGGTCCCACGACGACCGCGCCCGCGCCGTCACCGAACAGGAAGGCCGTCGCGCGGTCCTCCAGGTCGGTCAGGTCGGACAGCCGCTCGACGCCGATGACGAGCACGTACTCGGCGGAGCCGTCGACGATCATGCCCTTGGCCAGGGTCAGCCCGTAGCCGAAGCCGGCGCAGCCCGCCGAGATGTCGAAGGCCGCGGCCTTCGCCGTACCGAGCTTGTCGGCGATCTCGGTGGCGACGGCCGGGGTCTGGCTGAAGTGGGAGACGGTCGAGACGACCACGGCGCCGATCTGCTCGGCGCCGATCCCGGCGTCGGCGATCGCCTTGCCGGACGCCTCGATCGACATCGCGGCGACGGTCTCCTCGTCGTTCGCCCAGTGCCGGGTCTCGATGCCGGAGCGCGACCGGATCCATTCGTCGGACGAGTCGATGCGCTCAAGGATCACCTCGTTCGGCACGACACGGACCGGACGGTAGCCGCCCACACCGAGGATCCGCGCGTACGGGGCGCCCTTGCGGGCTCTGATCTTCGACATGCTCTGTCGGCTCCTTACGCGCTCAGGCGGAGGCGTGCTCGGCGATGAGCTCGCGAGCCGCTTCGAGGTCGTCGGGTGTCTTGAGCGCCAGCGTCTGCACGCCGGGCAGCGCGCGCTTGGCGAGACCGGTCAGCGTGCCGCCCGGGCACACCTCGATCAGCGCGGTCACGCCGAGTTCCTTGAAGGTCTCCATGCACAGATCCCAGCGGACCGGGTTGGCGATCTGACCGACCAGCCGGGAGACGACCTCGGCCCCCGTGCCGACGGTCCGGCCGTCCTTGTTCGAGACGTAGCTGATCGTCGGGTCGGCCGGCGAGAGGTCCGCCGCGGCCTGCGCGAGGACGTCGACCGCCGGAGCCATGTGACGGGTGTGGAACGCGCCCGCGACCTTCAGGGCCACCACCCGGCGTACGCCTTCGGGCTTGTCGGCCTCCAGGGCGGCCAGCTCCTCCAGCGTGCCGGCGGCCACGATCTGGCCCGCGCCGTTCACGTTCGCCGGAGTCAGACCGAGCTTCCTCAGGTGCGGGATGGTCACCTCGGGATCACCGCCGAGCAGCGCCGACATGCCGGTCCGCGTGACGGTGGCGGCCTCGGCCATCGCCAGGCTCCGCTTGCGTACGAGCGTCAGTGCGGCCGTGTCGTCCAGGACACCCGCGAGGACGGCGGCCGTGATCTCACCGACGCTGTGCCCCGCGACGGCACCGGGCGTCACGGCGCCGGGCGCCACGGCACCGAGTGCCGAGGCGGACAGCAGACCCGCGGCGACCAGCAGCGGCTGCGCGACCGCGGTGTCCCGGATCGCGTCCGCGTCTCCTTGCGTTCCGTAGTGGGCAAGGTCCAGCCCGATGGCGTCCGACCACGCGGCGACGCGGTCGGCGGCGCCGGGGAGGTCGAGCCAAGGAGTCAGGAAGCCGGGCGTCTGGGCACCCTGGCCGGGAGCGACGAGTACGAGCACTCTCACACTCTCTCTTGTGGACGGGCTCGGCCGCCCGTGGGGACAGGGACGAAGAACAGGAGGGGGAATTGTAGGTCCCCGACAAAAGCCTAGAGCTGGGGATCTCCATCGGCCAGACGTCCCAGGATCAGCGCGATCCGCAGCGTGAACGCCGAACGCACGTCGGAGGGCGACCAGCCGGTGACGTCAGTCACACGTCGAAGCCGGTAGCGCACGGTGTTGGGATGGACGAAGAGCATCCGGGCCGCCCCTTCGAGACTGCTCGCCTGTTCGAGATAGACGCTCAGCGTCTCCAGAAGCGCGGACCCGGCCTCCTGCAGCGGTCTGTAGATCTCCTCCACCAGCTGGTCGCGCGCCGCGGGGTCCCCGGCGATCGAGCGCTCCGGCAGGAGATCGTCCGCCAGCACCGGACGCGGGGCGTCCTGCCAGGCGAAACACGCCTTGAGCCCGGCGGCCGCGGCCTGCGCGGAACGGGTCGCGGCGAGCAGGTCGGGCACCACGGGACCGGCCACCACCGCTCCCGCGGCATACGGCCCGATCAGGGACTTGGCCACGGCGATCGGGTTGTCGCTGCCGCCCGCGATGACGACCAGCCGGTCACCGAGAACACCGGTGAGCACCTGGAGCTTGGCATGCCGGGCCGCCCGCCGGATGGCCTCGACGGTCAGCTCGCTGTCACCGCTGGGGGCCGTGCCCAGCACCACGCACACATGCTCGGGCGAGTTCCAGCCGAGGGCCGCGGCACGGGACACCGCCCCCTCGTCCGCCTCGCCGGAGAGAACCGCGTTCACGACCAGCGACTCCAGCCGGGCGTCCCAGGCACCGCGTGCCTCGGCCGCCTGCGCGTACACCTGGGCGGTGGCGAAGGCGATCTCCCGGGCGTACACGAGCAGCGCCTCGCGGAGCACGTTCTCGTCGCCCGGGGCCGCGACCTCGTCGATCGCGGACTCCATCACCTCGATCGTCGTCCGCACCATCTCCACGGTCTGGCGCAGGGTGATCGCCCTGGTCAGCTCGCGCGGGGCGGTGCCGAAGACATCCGTGGAGATCGCCTGGGGAGCGTCCGGACGGCGGAACCACTCGGTGAAGGCCGCGATACCGGCCTGCGCGACGAGGCCGATCCACGACCGGTTCTCCGGGGGCATCGCCCGGTACCAGGACAGCGTCTCGTCCATGCGCGCGATGGCCTGGGCGGCGAGCCTGCCGGACGACTTCTCCAGCCGCTTCAGGGTCGCCGTGTGCGCCTGGGCGGCGCGCGCCGCGCGTTCGGTGTTGCTGGATTCGGGTTCGGGCACGGGACAAGACTGCCTTATCAGGACGGGAGGATGCGGCGGCGGGTCGCAGGTGGCACGCCCGACGGGTCTACCGTGGCGTGCGTGATGGACGTACGGCGCGCAGACAACCGCTACCGCGGAGGCGACCAGGCGGCCGGGATCGAGTCCCTGCACGCCTTCTCCTTCGGCCCGCACTACGACCCGGACAACCTCCGCTTCGGCGCGGTCATCGCCTGCAACGAGGAGCGCCTCGCACCCGGCGCAGGCTTCGACGAGCACCCGCACAGCCACACCGAGATCGTCACCTGGGTCGTCGAGGGGGAGCTGACCCACCGGGACACCGCGGGCCACGAGTCGGTCGTACGCCCCGGGGACGTCCAGCGCCTCAGCTCGGCGGGCGGGATCCGCCACGTCGAACGCAACGACGGCGACCTGCCGTTGCGCTTCGTCCAGATGTGGCTCGCCCCGCTGGAGCCGGGCGGCGACCCCGCGTACGAGATCGTCCACGGCATCGCGGACTCCACGCCGTACGCCGTGCCGGCAGCCGGGGCCATGCTGCACGTGCGGCGGCTGGCCCCGGGGGAGCGGACGGCGGCGCCGGACGCGCCCTTCCTGTACGCGCATGTCGTACGCGGCGAAGTCCTGCTGGGCGGTTCCGTGCTGGGCGCCGGGGACGCGGCACGCGTCAGGAATGCCAAGGACTTGGAGGTGGTGGCCCGCAGCGAGACGGAGCTGCTGCTCTGGGAAATGAGCTGAAGGCTAGTGCCGCGGCACTAGAGTTCGGCCAGGACCGCGTCCGTGAACGCGGGCCACACCTCGGCCGCCCACGGTCCGAACGCCCGGTCCGTCAGGGCCACGCAGGCCACTCCCGCGGCCGGGTCGATCCACAGGAACGTACCGGCCTGGCCGAAGTGCCCGAAGGTGCGGGGCGAGGACGAACCGCCCGTCCAGTGGGGAGACTTGGAGTCGCGGATCTCGAAACCGAGGCCCCAGTCGTTCGGGTTCTGGTGGCCGTACCCCGGCAGGACGCCCTTCGTCCCCGGGTACTGGACGGTCATCGCCCCGGCGACCGTCCGCGGGTCGAGCAGCCGCGGCGCCTGCACCTCGGCGGCGAACCGCACCAGATCGTCGACGGTCGAGACACCGTCCTTCGCGGGCGAGCCGTCGAGGGTCGTCGACGTCATCCCGAGCGGTTCGAGGACCGCCTGCCGCAGATACTCGCCGAAGGGAATCTCCGTCGCCTTCGCGAGGTGATCGCCCAACTGCTCGAACCCGGCGTTGGAGTACAGCCGCCGCTGCCCGGGAGGAGCCGTCACCCGGTGGTCGTCGAAGGCGAGCCCGCTCGTGTGCGCGAGCAGATGCCGCACGGTCGACCCCTCGGGCCCGGCGGGCTCATCCAGCTCGACGGCCCCTTCCTCGTACGCCACGAGCACGGCGTAGGCGGCGAGCGGCTTGGTGACGGAGGCCAGCGCGAACCGCTGCGAGGTGGGCCCGTGCGCCCCGAGCACGGTGCCGTCCGCCCGCACGACGGCGGCGGCAGCGGTGGGAACGGGCCACTTCTCGATCAGCGCAAGACTCTCCAAAGACATGCCCCAGAGCCTACGGTCCCCCCAAGGGGCGCGGGGAACGGCGCAGTCTTTTGTCTTCAGGGGCGCGGGGCTGTGTCCATGTGCGGCTCCGCCGCGTGGGCGCGACCAGCCACGACGCGCCCGCAGCTCAAAACCGAAGCCGCATCAACGGATCAGGCGTACGCACAAACCCCATCGACGCATACAGCGGCGCAGCCTCCCCCGAGGCGGTCAGATCAATCTGACCGACTCCCCGCTCGCGGAACCACACCACCAGCTCCTCCATGCAGGCCCGCGCATACCCCCGCCGCCGCAGCCCGGGATCGGTGGCGACGCTGAACACGTATCCGATCCGTCCGTGCGGATTCCCGGCCCGCCCGATCCGGTACTCCAAGGTCCCCACGACAAGCGCCCCCAGCGCTCCCGCCCGCTCGGGGTGGTCGACGACGAACGCCGCGAAACCCCCGTCGGGGTCGCCCAGCCGACCCCGTACGGTGGCCAGGGACTCGGCCTGCCAGTCGGTGGACGTGTCCGCCCCGGGCATCGAGTCGATCAGCACCTGACGCAGCCGGAGCAGTTCCTCGGCGTCCTCGGGTATGGCACGGCGTACGAGAGTCATGATCGGCACGCTAGTCAGCGCGGCATCCCGGTGTCGTCGGAATTTCATCCGAATCCGCTTGCTTGGAGTGCACTCCAAGGTTTTAGCGTTGAGGTCATGACGGTGATGGAGACCACGGAGCCAGTGACCGACATCTGCGTAGCCCCGCCGCAGGAGCGGAGGCGCCCCGACGGCCAGGACCAGTACACGATCAGCGAGGTCGTCGCCTTCACCGGCCTGACGGCGCACACACTCCGCTGGTACGAGCGGATCGGGCTGATGCCGCACATCGACCGCTCGCACACGGGTCAGCGCCGCTACAGCAACCGCGACCTCGACTGGCTGGACCTCGTCGGCAAGCTGCGGCTGACCGGGATGCCGGTCGCCGACATGGTGCGCTACGCGGAGATGGTGCGTGAGGGAGACGACACGTACACCGACCGCTTCGAGCTCCTGGAAGCGACCCGCCGGGACGTGCGGGCCCGGATCGCCGAGCTTCAGGACACCCTCGCCGTGCTCGACCGGAAGATCAATTTCTACGCGGACGCCGGGCGGACCCTGGCGTCGGAGAGGTCCCGATGACGGACAGCAGGATCGCGAAGGCATCGCTCGGTACAGGCGGCCCCGAGGTGGGTGTGCAGGGGCTCGGCTGCATGGGCATGAGCTTCGCGTACGGCCCGACGGACGCCGAGGAGGCGCGGGCCACGCTGGAGCGCGCGCTGGAACTGGGCGTCACGCTCTACGACACGGCCGACGCCTACGGGCAGGGCGAGAACGAGCGGTTCCTGGCACCGTTCTTCGCGGCGCACCGCGACGAGGTCGTCATCGCGACGAAGTTCGCGATGACGATCCCGCCGGACGACCCGACCAGGCGGATCATCCGCAACGACGCGCCGTACATCCGGCAGGCCGTGGAGGCGAGTCTCCAGCGCCTGGACGTCGATGTGATCGACCTCTACTACATGCACCGCCGTGACGTGAACGTCCCCATCGAGGAGACCGTCGGCGCCATGGCAGAGCTGGTCCGCGAGGGCAAGGTCAAGCAGCTCGGCCTCAGCGAGGTGACGGGCGGCGAACTGCGTGCCGCGCAGACGGTGCACCCGATCGCGGCCGTCCAGTCGGAGTGGTCGCTGTTCAGCCGGGACATCGAGGCGGGCGTGGTCCCGGCGGCCCGCGAACTGGGCGTGACCCTGGTCCCGTACTCCCCGCTCGGGCGCGGCTTCCTCACCGGCTCCTTCACCAACGCCGACAACGACCTCACCGCCGACGACTTCCGCCGTCATCAGCCCCGCTTCACGGGCGACAACGCGGCGGTGAACGCGGCCCTGCTGGAGTCGATCCGGACGGTGGCCAAGGCCCACGACGCGTCCGTGGGGCAGATCGCCCTGGCCTGGGTCCACCAGCAGGCGGCGGTGCACGGACTCCCGGTCGTGCCCATCCCGGGCACCCGCAGGCGCACCCGGGTCGAGGAGAACACGGCGGCGACCCGCGTCACCCTGACCGATACCGACCTGGCCGCCCTGGAGCCCATCGCCGCGAAGGTCGCAGGAAACCGCTATGCCGACATGACCTTCGCATCGGCGGGCAGGGAGTAGCCCCCGGGAGGAACCCTCAAAGTTCGGACAGCAACTCGGCCTTCTTCACGGAGAACTCGTCATCCGTGACGAGCCCGGCCTCATGCAGGTCACCGAGATGCCGTATCCGGTCGGCGATGTCGGCCGGATCCCGCCGAGGACCCGGGGCCACGGCCGCGCCGGGGGACGGCCCCGCAGCCGCCCCCTCGGGCAGGACCGCGGGCCCACCGGACCGCACCGCGGCCAGGACGGCCGCGGCGAACGGCAGCGACTCGTGCACCGGCCCGTACCCGAGCCCGAAGACGACGGCAGCCGGGTCCTGGTCCGCCTGAGCCGGCTGTGCAACCCCGGTATCGCGGCGGAGCAGCCGCAAATACCCCTCGAAGACCTCGGGCGACCGCCACTCCACCCCACACAGGTCGGAGACGGCGAATGCCTGGTCGCCGGCCTTCCACTTCGCGGACGAGGCCCCCGTCCAGAACCACCGGAACGCCACGGACTTCCCGTCGAAGGACGCCTTGCCGTCGTACGCCTTGAACTGGAGCGGCGTCTCGGGCGGTTGCACCAGATAGCGCTCGGCCGGACCCGCGTCCTCGGACGGGAGCATCGCGCGCAACTCGTCCGCGTAGTACTCGGCGAGAGTCTCGCGCTCGGCGGGCAGCACGAGGCGGTAGGGGTCGCACGCGTCCTTCAGCTGTCCCGCGGCCGCCTCCATCAGCGGGTCCGCCCCCGGCCTCGGCACGGCACGCAGGACGACCGTCCCGCGCTTGCCGGGCGTCAGCGTCACCGCCGCGATCGCCTCGAGCGGGATACGGCGCTCACCGAGCGCCTGGAACAGCTTCGGTGTGCGGATCCCCCGTTCGAAGCGGATGAGCACGGAGTCGGACTCGAACTCCCAGGCGGCTTGAAATCCGGCCAATACGTCACCCATGCGGGCCATCGTATGCGGCATGCGCTTCCTAGTCCCCTCCCTCGGCGGACCGCACTTTCTTCGTTCTCTACGCGCGTCCGGCTTCAGCCGTGCCGGACAAACCCTTCCGGCACACGTCATCCTTGTGCGCGCAGCGAACCGCGCGGTACGCGCCAATCCCGATCTCGGCGAAGTTCCGCAGGCTGTCGGTGCCCGGCTCGAAATATCCGGTGTGTCCCTTCGCCCCGCGCGCCGACAGTACCCGCGCGCCGAACTCCGAGGACATCGGATCGGCGCCGTGTCCGAGTCCGCCGACCTCCAGATGCGGTATGTCCTCGATCCAGTCGTCCGCGTCCCGCACGGCCCAGACCCGGGCCGAGGTGCGCAGCTGCGCCGCCCGCTCGACCCGCATGCCCGGACTGCCCGCGACCGCTATGTCGGAGACCCGGGCCGGCAGTGCTCGCGCGGCGACGCCGCAGACCACGGATCCGTAGCTGTGGCAGTACAGCGCGACGCCCGACCGGCCGGGCAGGGCCCGTACGAGCGCGCTGAGCCGGACCGCGCCCTCCTCGGCGCGAATTCCGGTGGCGGCGTCCATGCCGAGGCCGCTCGGTGTCGTGTAGTCGGCCCACGCGATGACGGCCGTACGGGTCCTGGGGTTCGCCTCGTGTTCGGCGCGGTACAGGGCCTTGGCCATGCCGACGGGCGCCGTGTATCTGCGCTCGGTGCGCTGGAAGGTCAGCAGGTCGGTGTCGACACCGGGCACCACGACCGAGACCCGCTCGGCCCTGCCGAGGTTTCCGAAGACCTCCGCGACCCGGCCCGAACCCATCGGGTCGAAGGCGAGGATGCGGCGCTCTTTCGTCATCAGCGACTCGTACCGGTGCATCCGGCGGCTCGCGTCGTGCTGACCGACCGCGGAGAGCCGGTTGTCGCGCATGCGTTTGAGTTCGACCCTGCGCGCCTGGTCGATGGCGATGCGGTTGGCGCGGTACCGGAGACTGACCGGCGCCCCGTTCATGTTGCCGACCGCCAGCGGATAGCGGGCGGCGAGCCGGGCGCGCTGGTGCGCGTCGAGCGAGGCGAAGAACCGGCCGAGCCGGGTCGGCGACGTTTCGTCCGGGTCCGGCAGCCGGTGCCCGCCGATGTGACCGCGTTCCCAGGCGGACAGGGAGGCCGCAAGCGGCGTGGACGCCCCTCTGTGGCTGCGCACCGCGGTCCAGCCGGTGGTCCCGAGCATCACGAACACCACGGCCAGCGCGAGCAGCATGCGCCAGACATTGAGTTGGGGGGTGGAGTCGAAGGAAGTCACTGAAAGGACACACTAGGAGAACGAGAGGGTCTCGCGTTAACCGAGTGAGGCGGATCACGTTTCCCTTGGGGTAATTGAGGCATAGCGGATTAGCTTCCTGTCGGGCCATCACACTGTGTACGCACATGGGTCGATCCGTGCACATTCGAGCGCAGCTCTGTGTGAGGCGGAAGTTACTCTGCGTCCGCGTCCGTGTCCGTGTCCGTGCTCGTGTTCGTGCCCGTGTCTGCGTCCGGCCCTGTGCCTGTGTTCGCGTCCGGCCCCGTGCCCGTGGTCGCGTCCGCGCCACCGCGCTCGTCGCGCGTGTGCCAGTTCTCCGCCAGTGCGGGCTTCATCTGGTCGAGGTACGAGGCGGTCAGTTCGCGCATCGCGGCCACGCTGAAGTCCTCGCCCGCGCCCCACGAGCGTGCCGTCAACCGCATCACGCCGCCGAACAGAGCGACCGCCACCCGCGGGCGCGGATCGGCGTCCATGTCGACGCCCTCACGCTCCGCGATCACCCGGGCGAGTTCCTCCTCCAGTCCCTCCTGGCGGCACAGATGGACGGCGAGCAGCGCGGGTGTCGACTCGATCAACCGGAAGGTGCGCATGTGCAGTTCGATCGGGACGACGGTCTCGATGGCCTCCTCGATGGTGTCCCAGTTCGCGATGACGGCCTGGCGCAGCGCGTCCAGCGGGGGTTCGTGGGGCGGCCGTCGGCGCACCGCGTCGAGGAAGTGCGACTCCGCCAGTTCCTGGACGGCGAAGGCGGCTTCCTCCTTGCCGGCGAAGTACCGGAAGAAGGTGCGCTGGGAGACGTCGACGGCCTCGACGATCTCGTCGACGGTCGTTTCCTCGTAGCCGTTGGCCGTGAACAGCTCCAGTGCGGCCCGCACCAGTGCGTCCCGGGTGCGCTGCTTCTTGCGCTCGCGCAGCCCCGGACGTGGCGCCGTGTCCATGCGTCCTCTCCTCATTCATCTCATTCGCCGAATTGTGAATCGGTTTGTCAATTGTCAGCGGCTGTCATTAATCTCGAACGCATGACTAGCCAGACCACCGTCGACAAGACGGGCCCGGCCGACGAGGCCCCGGCCGCCGCCTCCGGTCCGACCCAGGCCAAGGGACTGCGCGGCCACCCGTGGTACACCCTGATCACCGTGGCCGTCGGCGTCATGATGGTGGCCCTGGACGGCACCATCGTGGCCATCGCGAACCCGGCCATCCAGAAGGACCTGGGTGCCACCTTCGCCGACGTCCAGTGGATCACGAACGGCTACTTCCTCGCCCTCGCCGTCACGCTGATCACGGCGGGCAAGCTCGGTGACCGGTTCGGCCATCGCCAGACCTTCCTCATAGGTGTGGTCGGCTTCGCGGCGGCCTCGGGGGCCATCGGACTCTCCGACAGCATCGCCTCCGTCGTCGTCTTCCGGGTGCTCCAGGGACTGTTCGGCGCGCTGCTGATGCCGGCCGCGCTCGGTCTGCTGCGGGCCACCTTCCCGGCCGAGAAGCTGAACATGGCGATCGGTATCTGGGGCATGGTCATCGGCGCCTCCACCGCGGGCGGCCCGATCCTCGGCGGAGTGCTCGTCGAGCATGTCAGCTGGCAGTCCGTCTTCTTCATCAACGTGCCGGTCGGCATTCTCGCGGTCCTCCTCGGTGCGGTGATCCTGACCGACCACCGTGCCAAGAACGCGCCGCGCTCCTTCGACCTGCTCGGCATCGGTCTGCTGTCCGGCGCCATGTTCTGTTTGGTCTGGGCGCTCATCAAGGCTCCGGAGTGGGGCTGGGGTGCCGCGCTGACCTGGACGTTCCTCGGTGTCGCCGTACTCGGCTTCGCCCTGTTCGCGTTCTGGGAGAACCGGGTGCGCGAGCCGCTCATCCCGCTCGCCCTCTTCCGTTCCGTGCCGCTGTCGGCCGGTGTGGTCCTCATGGTGCTCATGGCGATCGCCTTCATGGGCGGCCTGTTCTTCGTCACCTTCTACCTGCAGAACGTGCACGGGATGAGCCCGATCGACGCGGGCCTGCACCTGCTGCCGCTCACCGGCATGATGATCATCGGCTCGCCGCTGGCCGGCGCGATGATCAGCAAGACGGGGCCGCGCGTCCCGCTCGCGGGCGGTATGGCGCTCACGGCCATCGCCATGTTCGGCGTGTCGACGCTGGAGACGGACACGGGCAGCGGGCTCATGTCGATCTGGTTCGCGCTGCTGGGCCTCGGTCTCGCGCCCGTCATGGTCGGCGCCACCGAGGTCATCGTGGGCAACGCGCCGATGGAGCTCTCCGGTGTCGCGGGAGGTCTCCAGCAGGCCGCCATGCAGATCGGCGGCAGCCTCGGCACGGCGGTCCTGGGCGCCGTGATGGCCTCCAAGGTCGACAACGACCTCGCGGGCAACTGGGCCGACGCGGGGCTCCCGAAGCTCGCCCCGGACCAGCTCGACCAGGCCGCGGAGGCGGTCCAGGTCGGTGCTCCGCCGGTGGCGCCGGGCACTCCGCCCGAGGTCGCCGCGAAGATCACGGAGGTCGCCCACGACACGTTCATCTCCGGCATGAGCCTGGCGAGCCTCGTCGCGGCCGGCGTCGCCGTCGTGGCCGTCTTCGTCGCCTTCCTCACCAAGCGGGGCGCCAACGCGGAGGCGGGCGCGGGGGTCGGCCACATCTAGTGCCGCGGCACCAGCGTCTGTCCGGGGAGGCCCGACCTGTCACCTCCCTTACACACCTCCCTTACACCCCGCCGAGTTCATTCGGCGGGGCTTTCGCCTATCCGGGTGATGCTTTCCCGTACGACTTTCGTATCGCCCGTGCCGCAGGCCAGAGTGGTCTCAACTGATCTGTACGGAACGGGCAGTTCGGTTGAGGAAGCGGCGCGCTGCCGGAGGGGGGCAGCGCGCCGCGCAACCGGCGGAAAGAAGTACGCGTCTGAATTGACATGACCGGGGTACCCGACTTCCGAGCCCGAACCGACCGGCATTCGGTCGGCTCAGAGGTGCAGGGAGTTGATGATGGCGGGCTTCGGTCACACCACGCGCAAACACCCTCGCTCACGTGGCCGTACGTGGTCACGGAGCGGGCCGGACAGCGCGACGCTCGGAATCATCGGAGTCATCTGCGCGGTCGCCGGATTCTTCGTGCTGGGGATCGTCCTCGGCCCGGTGGCGATCGTCTGCGGATGGCTGGCCATGGGCCGCCGCTGGAACGGCGCCCGACCGGTGCCGGCACTGATCGCCCTGGTACTGGGAGTGATTGACACCATTCTGGCCATCGTATGGATAGTCGGAATGGCAGCCCCCGGCGGCATGATGTTCTGACCGGGCCGAACAAGACAGACAAGACAACGGTTCCCCGCGCCCCTCAGGGGCGCGGGGAACCGCGCTGTTCAGTCCGCGGGCAGCCGCGCTACGCGTCTCCACCCGCGGCCCCGGGATCCGCTGCCGCCACATCCAGCAGCTGATACCGGTCGATCGCCTGCTTCAGCACGGACCGGTCGACCTTGCCCTCCCGGGCCAGCTCGGTGAGCACCCCCACCACGATCGACTGCGCGTCGATGTGGAAGAACCGCCGTGCCGCGCCACGCGTGTCGGCGAAGCCGAACCCGTCCGCCCCCAGCGACTGGTAAGTCCCCGGCACCCACCGCGAGATCTGGTCCGGAACCGACCGCATCCAGTCGGAGACAGCCACGAACGGCCCCTCGGCCCCGGAGAGTTTGCGCGTCACATAGGGGACCCGCTGCTCCTCCTCGGGGTGCAGCAGATTGTGCCGCTCCACCTCGACGGCCTCGCGCCGCAGCTCGTTCCAGGAGGTCGCCGACCAGACGTCGGCCCGTACGTTCCAGTCCTCGGCGAGGATCCGCTGTGCCTCGACGGCCCACGGCACCGCGACACCGGACGCCATGATCTGCGCCGGGATGGTGCCCGAAGTCCCCGCCGCGAAGCGGTGGATGCCCGCGAGGATGCCCTCGACGTCGACGTCCGCCGGCTCGGCCGGGTGCTGGATCGGCTCGTTGTAGAGGGTGAGGTAGTAGAAGACGTCCTCGCCGTGCGGGTGCTCGTCGGACGAGCCGTACATCCGCCGGAGCCCGTCCTTCACGATGTGCGCGATCTCGAACCCGTACGCCGGGTCGTACGCGACACACGCCGGGTTCGTCGAGGCGAGCAACTGCGAGTGCCCGTCGGCGTGCTGCAGACCCTCACCGGTCAGAGTCGTGCGCCCCGCGGTCGCTCCCAGTACGAAACCGCGCGCCAACTGGTCGGCCATCTGCCAGAACTGGTCGCCGGTGCGCTGGAAACCGAACATCGAGTAGAAGACGTACACCGGGATGAGCGGCTCACCATGCGTGGCGTACGCCGAGCCGGCCGCGATCAGGGAGGCCGTACAGCCCGCCTCGGAGATGCCGTCGTGCAGCATCTGCCCCGTCGGCGACTCCTTGTACGCGAGGAGCAGCTCCCGGTCCACGGCCTCGTACTGCTGCCCGAGCGGGTTGTAGATCTTCGCGCTCGGGAAGAACGAGTCCATACCGAAGGTGCGGTACTCGTCGGGCGCGATCAGCACGAACCGCTTGCCGATCTCCTTGTCCCGCATGAGGTCCTTGAGCAACCGTACGAACGCCATGGTCGTGGCGATCGACTGCTGACCGGAGCCCTTCTTCACACTCGCGTACGTCTTGTCCTCGGGCAGCACGAGCGGCTTCGACCGCACGACACGCGACGGGACGTATCCGCCGCAGCCCTCGCGGCGGTCGTGCATGTACTGGATCTCTTCCGAGTTCCGGCCCGGGTGGTAGTACGGCGGCACGCCGGACTCCAGCTCCTTGTCGGAGATCGGCAGGTGCAGCCGGTCGCGGAAGCCCTTGAGGTCGGCGACCGTCAACTTCTTCATCTGGTGCGTGGCGTTGCGGCCCTCGAAGTTCGGGCCCAGCGTCCAGCCCTTGACCGTCTGGGCGAGGATCACGGTCGGCTGGCCGGTGTGCGCCTTGGCCGCCGCGTACGCCGCGTAGACCTTCTTGTGGTCGTGACCGCCGCGGCCCAGGTGCAGGATCTGGTCGTCGGTCATGTTCTCGACCATGCCGCGCAGCCGGTGGTCACCACCGAAGAAGTGCTCGCGGATGTACGAGCCGGTCTCGGTGGCGTACGTCTGGAACTGGCCGTCGGGCGTGGTGTTCAGCTTATTGACGAGCACGCCGTCGCGGTCCTGCGCGAGCAGCGGGTCCCAACTGCGGTCCCAGACCAGTTTGATGACGTTCCAGCCGGCGCCGCGGAACTGCGACTCCAGCTCCTGGATGATCTTTCCGTTGCCGCGCACCGGACCGTCGAGCCGCTGGAGGTTGCAGTTGACGACGAAGGTCAGGTTGTCCAGACCCTCGCGCGCGGCGATGGACAGCTGGCCGAGCGACTCCGGTTCGTCCATCTCGCCGTCGCCGAGAAACGCCCAGACGTGGGATTTGGAGGTGTCCGTGATGTCGCGCGCCTGCATGTAGCGATTCATCCGCGCCTGGAAGATCGCGCCGAGCGGACCCAGGCCCATGGAGACGGTCGGGAACTCCCAGAAGTCGGGCATCGACCGCGGGTGCGGGTACGAGGACAGCGCGTTCGGAGCCTTCGACTTCTCCTGCCGGAAGGCGTCCAGCTGCCGCTCGTCGAGGCGGTCCAGGAGGAAGGCGCGGGCGTAGATACCGGGGGAGGCGTGCCCCTGGAAGAAGATCTGGTCGCCGCCGTCACCCCCGTCCTTGCCGCGGAAGAAGTGGTTGAAGCCCACGTCGTAGAGCGAGGCGGAGGACGCGAAGGTGGCGATGTGGCCGCCGACGCCGATCCCGGGGCGCTGGGCCCTGGACACCATCACGGCCGCGTTCCAGCGGGTCGCGTTGAGGATCTTGCGCTCGATCTCCTCGTTGCCGGGGAAGAACGGCTCGTCCTTGGTGGCGATGGTGTTGACGTAGTCGGTGCTGCGCATCTCGGGCACGGCCACGCGCTTCTCGCGGGCCCGCTCGATCAGCCGCAGCATGAGGTAGCGGGCCCGCTCGCGGCCGCGCTGGTCGACCGCGGCGTCGAGGGAGTCCAGCCACTCCTGGGTTTCTTCGGGATCGAAGTCAGGAACCTGACTCGGAAGGCCGCCAATGATGATCGGGTTGCGATCGGGTCCGGAAGCCACGCTGTTCCTTCGCTCTCGGGGGGCCGCTTGTTCTCAGTTCTTCTCGGTTTTTTCTTTGGTTTTTCTCTGGTTTCCTGGGCGTCTGCACCGTTCCCCATCGTGTACCTCGGGAGCGGAAACGTCATCTCTACCGAGAGGTAACCGAAAGGTTCGTCCCGTTCTCCCCAGGGCGGTCCGGCGCATCGCAACGATACGCCCGACCCGTAACCCGTACCGCAAAGCCATTCGAGTCTCGTACCCTCGTAGGGTTCCGAAATTCACAAACCGGGCAGATTCCTGTGGTGTGCGTCACCTATGGCTGTGATTCCCTGACTGGAGTTGCGGCGACACCGCCTGGATCGTCACCGTTTCGGCGGTCCCGACGGCCGGGTACTTGCGCGATCCGTCCCGCCCGTGTGGACTACGGCCAATGCTGCGCGCACGCGCGTGGCCAGAAACTTCCCCGAGGGCTCGGCTCCGACCGAGCAGGGGAGGACCCCATTACCGAACATGATCAGGAGGCAACCCGTGAGCGCGACCGCGGACCACGCGGAGGAGCGGACGAGCCTGGCCGCCAGGCTGGGATTCCAGCCCGAGCAGGTGGTCCAGGAGATCGGCTTCGACGACGACGTCGACCAGGAGCTCCGCTCGGCCATTGAAGAAGCAATCGGCAGCGAGCTCATGGACGAGGAGTACGACGACGTCGCAGACGCCGTTGTGCTCTGGTTCCGAGACGACGACGGCGACCTGACGGATGCGCTGGTGGACGCCACCACGTACGTCGAAGAGGGCGGCGCCGTCCTGCTGCTGACGCCCAAGACCGGCCGAGACGGTTATGTGGAGCCCAGCGACATCGCCGAAGCTGTGACGACCGCGGGTCTGTCCCAGACCAAGGGCATCAGCGTGGGGAAGGACTGGAGCGGCACAAAGCTGGCGACGCCGAAGACGGCGGCCAAGAAGCGCTGAGGCGCAGCCGAGGCCAGGAGGCCCCCGCCGACAACTGCCGGACGCACCAACAGCGTCCGACGCCCGTCGGCGGGGGCCTCGTCCGTGGGCGGGGCCGGTCCGCGGACGGAGGCTCCTCCGGGGTGACGTTCGTCCGCCGGTGGGGCTCCTCCGTGGTCGGGCGGGGGCGCTGCGTAGGGTGGACGTCACCCGAACAGCCCGACCGACGGAAGGGATGCAGGACCATGGCGATCGAGGCGATCGAGGTCGGCGACAAGGCCCCGGACTTCGAGCTCAAGGACAACCACGGCGCCACCGTGAAGCTCTCCGACTTCCGCGGCGCGAAGAACGTGGTGCTGCTCTTCTACCCCTTCGCCTTCACCGGCGTGTGCACCGGCGAACTGTGCGAGCTGCGCGACAACCTGCCGCGGTTCGCCGACCGCGACACGCAGCTCCTGGCCGTCTCGAACGACTCGATCCACACCCTGCGCGTCTTCGCCGAGCAGGAAGGTCTTGAGTACCCGCTCCTTTCGGACTTCTGGCCGCACGGCGAGGTCTCGCGCGCGTACGGCGTATTCGCCGAGGACAAGGGCTGTGCGGTGCGCGGCACCTTCGTCATCGACAAGGAGGGTGTCGTCCGCTGGACCGTCGTCAACGCCCTGCCCGACGCGCGTGACCTGGACGCGTACGTACGGGCGCTCGACGCCCTGTGATCCCGGTGGGACCCCGACGCGGCCCCGGCGCCCTGGCGGCCCGACGCACGCCGGATACCGACACTTCGGGATTCTTCGCGCCCCAGGGACTGCGGTGGCGGGGAACCTCTCACTAGGATCGACACGTTGATCCGATACCAACGCATCCGATACCGACGCACTACGGGGCTTCCCGCCCCCGGACACCAATGGGAGGACTCGTGGGAGTCAGCCTCAGCAAGGGCGGCAACGTATCGCTGTCGAAGGAGGCCCCGGGCCTGACCGCGGTCATCATCGGTCTGGGGTGGGACATCCGCACCACCACCGGTACCGACTTCGACCTCGACGCGAGCGCGATCCTGACGAACGCGGAGGGCAAGGTCAGCAGTGACGCCAACTTCGTGTTCTTCAACAACCTGAAGAGCCCCGACGGTTCCGTCGAGCACACCGGGGACAACACCACCGGTGAGGGCGAGGGCGACGACGAGCAGATCAAGGTCAACCTCGCCGGGGTCCCGGCCGACATCGAGAAGATCGTCTTCCCGGTCTCGATCTACGATGCCGAGAACCGCCAGCAGTCGTTCGGCCAGGTGCGCAACGCGTTCATCCGCGTCGTGAACCAGGCCGGCGAGGCGGAGATCGCCCGGTACGACCTCTCCGAGGACGCCTCGACGGAGACCGCGATGGTCTTCGGTGAGCTGTACCGTCACGGCGCGGAGTGGAAGTTCCGCGCCATCGGCCAGGGGTACGCCTCGGGCCTGCGCGGCATCGCGCAGGACTTCGGCGTCAACGTCTGAGCCGTTCTTCGGGGTCACATCCGAACATCCGAACATCCGAACACCCGAACACCCGACCCCGAACAGCTCCATCACTTCCCGTCCGGCGCCGCACACACCCAGTGCGGCGCCGGACGTGCTAGCGGTCGGCCAAACGGGCAGCTAGTGGGCAGCACAATCCAACGGCTTCACCGGAGAGGACCAGGAACATGGGCGTCACGCTCGCCAAGGGGGGCAATGTCTCCCTCTCCAAGGCCGCACCGAACCTCACGCAGGTGATGATCGGGCTCGGCTGGGACGCGCGCTCCACCACCGGAGCCCCCTTCGACCTGGATGCCAGCGCGCTGCTGTGCAACTCGGGTCGGGTGCTCGGCGACGAGTGGTTCGTCTTCTACAACCAGCTCAAGAGCCCGGACGGCTCGGTCGAGCACACCGGGGACAACCTCACGGGTGAGGGCGACGGCGACGACGAGTCCATCCTCATCGACCTCCCCAAGGTGCCTGTCAACGTGGAGAAGATCGTCTTCCCGGTCTCGATCCACGACGCCGACAACCGCGGCCAGACCTTCGGTCAGGTGAGCAACGCCTTCATCCGGGTCGTCAACCAGGCCGACGGCCAGGAACTCGCCCGCTACGACCTCTCCGAGGACGCCTCCACGGAAACCGCGATGATTTTCGGCGAGGTCTACCGCTACGGCGGCGAGTGGAAGT
The DNA here is from genome assembly GCF_040651415.1 of Streptomyces sp. NPDC048484. Taxonomy (NCBI): domain Bacteria; kingdom Bacillati; phylum Actinomycetota; class Actinomycetes; order Kitasatosporales; family Streptomycetaceae; genus Streptomyces; species Streptomyces sp. NPDC048484. Next base: position 101,581 of record NZ_JBEZJY010000028.1, on the reverse strand, counting down.
TCCGCGCGGTGGGCCAGGGTTACGCGTCCGGACTGCGGGGCATCGCGCTGGACTTCGGAGTCAACGTTTCGTAAAGCCGGCTACGCGGAACACGACTGCTGTGATCAGAGGGCGGGACCCGGCCCTCTCCTCCTGGGAGTAGGCCCTCTAGACTTCGAGGTCAATGTTTCGTAAAGCCGGGTACGGCGGGGGGAAACCCCCTCCGGACTTCGTCCGGGGGTAGCCCCCCAACACACGATTGGGTAGCCAGTGGTTCTGAAAACCTTCGGCTGGTCGTTCGCGGTCACCGCGCTCGGCCTGGTCGCAGCGGTACTGATCGGCGGATGGACCGCCTTCGGGATCGTGCTGATCCTGTCGATCCTCGAAATCTCGCTGTCCTTCGACAACGCGGTGGTCAACGCCGGGATCCTGAAGAAGATGAGTGCCTTCTGGCAGAAGATCTTCCTCACGATCGGCATCCTGATCGCCGTCTTCGGCATGCGGCTCGTCTTCCCTGTCGTGATCGTCGCGATCAGTGCTTCGCTCGGCCCCATCGAGGCCGTCGACCTGGCGCTGAACGACGCGGATCGCTACCAGGAACTCGTCACCGACGCCCACCCGTCGATCGCCGCCTTCGGTGGCATGTTCCTGTTGATGATCTTCCTCGACTTCATTTTCGAGGACCGTGACATCAAATGGCTCGGCTGGCTGGAGCGCCCGCTGGCCAAGCTCGGCAAGGTCGACATGCTGTCGGCCTGCATCGCGCTGATCATCCTGCTGATCACCGCGCTGACCCTCGCCCCGAAGGCCCATCTGCACGCGGGGTCCGCCGACAAGGCGGAAACGGTGCTGCTCTCGGGCGTCGCCGGCCTCATCACGTACCTCGTCGTCGGCGGACTCTCCGGATTCTTCGAGAACCGCCTGGAGGAAGCCGAGGAGCGCGAGCACGAGGCCGAGGAGGAGGCCAAGGCCAAGGGCAAGGAGATCTCCGCCGGAGCCATGGTCGGCAAGGCCGCGTTCTTCATGTTCCTCTACCTCGAGGTCCTGGACGCGTCCTTCTCCTTCGACGGTGTCATCGGCGCCTTCGCCGTCACCAACGACATCGTCCTGATGGCCCTCGGCCTCGGCATCGGCGCCATGTACGTCCGGTCGCTCACCGTCTACCTGGTCCGCCAGGGCACGCTGGACGACTACGTCTACCTGGAGCACGGCGCCCACTACGCCATCGGCGCCCTGGCCGCGATCCTGCTCATCACCATCCGTTTCGAGGTCAACGAGATCGTCACCGGCCTCGTCGGGGTCGTCCTGATCGCCTGGTCCTTCTGGTCCTCGGTGCGCCGCAACAAGGCGCTGGAGGCCGCCGGGGGAAAGGCTGACTCCTCGGACGACAAGACAGAGGTCTCGTCCGGGGTGTGACACCGGTCCGGTTGAGGAACGCTCTGTGAGGGGCGGCTGCCAAGGAGTCCTCGGCAGCCGCCCCTGCGGCGTAGGAGGCCCCGGTCTCCGGGACCGACAGGCAGGAATGGGCACGCGTGGGCAGGCGTGGTCAACGTGGGCGAGCGTGGGGGCGGGAATGAGTTTCTGGGAAGACCTGTGGCGTGGCCGGTCGGCGCAGTTCGACTCGGGCAGCGCGGCGACCAACGCCATCGAACTGACCAAACGGAACCACACGATCTCACTGACCAAGCAGGGCGCGGCCACCGGCAATCTCCGCATCAACCTGTCCTGGCGGATGCGGACCTCCGACATAGGCGGCCGCCAGCGGGACGGCCTGCTGCGCCACCCCTTCAAGGCGTTCAAACCGGAAGTGGTGCAGGCGCACACCCAGAGCATGGTCAACGTCGACCTCGACCTGGGCTGCATGTACGAGCTGACCGACGGCACCAAGGGCGTGGTCCAGCCACTGGGCGGCTTCCTGGGCGAACTCAACGGCGCGCCGTACGTGAAGCTCAGCGGCGACGACCGCTTCGGCTCCGGCACCGGCGAGACGATCTTCGTCAACCTCGACCACCGCGAGCAGATAAAGCGGCTCCTGGTCTTCGTCTACATCTACGACCAGACCCCCGCCTTCGACCGTACGCACGCCATCGTGACCCTGTACCCGAGCAACGGGCCCCGGATCGAGATCGGCCTCGACGAACGCCACTCACAGGCCAGGTCCTGCGCGGTGGTCATGATCGAGAACGTCAAGAACGAACTGGTGGTGCGCCGCGAGGTGAAGTTCGTGTACGGCTTCCAGGCCGAGCTCGACCGGCTCTACGGGTGGGGGCTGCAGTGGGGGCGGGGTTACAAGACCAAGGCCGACCGCTAGCGGGCCCTGGCCCGCGCGGCTCGGGACCCGGGGCGCGCTGCTCTGGACCCGGCCGGGCGGCGGGGGGAACGGCGCCGCCGGGCCCCCGCCAGGGGCGCGGGGAACGGCGCGCCAAGCCACCGCGAACCCGCGGCCGCCGACGAACCGGCACCCCCGCACTCAAGAGCGCCCCGGCGAAGCCGGCCAAGCGGAGGCAGTGCCTCGGCTGCAAGCCGTCCGCAGCTCGGCGCGCCGCCCCCCCCCGGCGCCCCTGAAGCGGCCTAACGGCCGATGAACTGCGGACCCTGCGGCGGGAGGCGGAAGTCCGGATCGAGCTGGGGCCCCACCGGCTGGGGGTAGCCGTAGCCGGACTGGGCGGCCGCCGCCGCGGCGGGCTGGGCCGGGGCCGTCTGCGGATAGCCGTAGGCGGGCTGACTGGTGGGCTGCGGATACCCGTACGCGGGCTGGGTGGCGGGCGGCTGCTGCCGCGTGGGCTCCGGGCCGGGAGCGGCCGGGGGATAGCCGTACGCCGGCTGATTCGGCTGCGGGGGCACCTGAGCGGGCCGCTCGGGCGGCAGCGGCTGCGCACCGGCCTGCCCGGCGGACGCCGAGCCCTCTCCGATCTCGGACTCGTCCACCGAGATGCCGAAGTCGGACGCCAGACCCTGCAGGCCGTCCGAATAGCCCTCGCCGACCGCCCGGAACTTCCAGCTCTCGCCGCGCCGGTACAGTTCACCGCAGATCAGCGCGGTCTCCTCACCGGTCTCCGGCTTGATGTCGAAGTACGCCAGCGGCTCGGCGTCCCCGATCGTGGCGTCGAACACCAGGATCCGCAGCGCCTGCACCCGGTCGAAGGTGACGCCGTCGGCGGAGGCGACAAGGAGAATCCGCCCCACGCTGTCGTCGACGCCGGCCAGATCCGCCTGGATCGTGTCGGTGAGTCCCTCGGCAAGACCGTCGTTCACCCGCTTCTTGCCGAGTCGCCAGATCTTGCCCGAAGGGTGCCGGGGCTGGTTGTAGAAGACGAAGTCCTCGTCGGATCCCACCCGGCCCTCGGGGCCCAGGAGCAGCGCGGAGACGTCCACGTCCGGGAGACCCCGCCCCGGGGTCCAGCGCAGTACGGCGCGCACCGCCGTGGCCTCCAGCGGGACGTTCGACCCCTTCAGCATGGCGTGCGTCATGCGGTCATCCTGCCTTCTCGGTCCTGGTCACGACAACGCGGGGGTGTGCTCCCGATCTGCTTGTTGTGCGAACGGGCGGGCACAATGGTGTTTGTCCGCGTTACCTGAACTTCATGCCCGATGGGAACCCTTGACACGGATCTCTACGTACTATTACCGGCCACATATTGTCAGGCCGCACAGCCGCCCCCGGGGGTAATTCATGCGTCATTTCGGGCATATAGCCCCTCAGCTGCGGGAGCGCCTCTTCTTCCAGGAGCCGTGCGACTTCACCGCGGACTCCTCGCCCCGGGTGCTCGCCGCCGCGCTCGGGGCCACCCTCTACAGCCCCGCGACCAGGCAGAAGCTGGCCGACGACATCGTGAAGCAGGCCGGTCGCGGGGTGGTGTCGATGGTCCTGTGCCTGGAGGACTCGATCGACGACGCGGAGGTCACCGGCGCCGAGGAGAACCTCGTCCGGCAGTTCGGGGAGCTGGCCGAACGCTGCCCCGAGGCCGGACTGCCCCTGCTCTTCATCCGGGTCAGAGCGCCTGAGCAGATCCCCGACCTCGTCCGCCGGCTCGGCACGTCCGTGCGGCTCCTGTCGGGTTTCGTGCTGCCCAAGTTCACCGAGGAGCGGGGGGTGCCGTTCCTGGAGGCGCTCACCGAGGCCGAGGGGGCGAGCGCCCGACGGCTCTTCGCCATGCCCGTCCTGGAGTCGCCCGACCTGCTGTACCGCGAGTCGAGGGCGGAGACCCTCGCGGGGATCTTCCGGGCCGTCGACAAGTACCGCGACCGCGTGCTCGCCCTGCGGCTCGGCGTCACCGACTTCTGCTCGGCGTACGGGCTGCGCAGGGCGCCCGACATGACGGCGTACGACGTGCAGATAGTGGCCTCCGTGATAGCGGACGTGGTGAACGTGCTCGGGCGGGCCGACGGCACCGGATTCACGGTGACCGGGCCCGTGTGGGAGTACTTCCGCGTCCAGGAGCGCATGTTCAAGCCGCAGCTGCGCCGCAGTCCCTTCCACCCGGAGGCCGACGCCCTGCGCGCCAGCCTGATCGAGCACGACATGGACGGCCTGCTGCGGGAGATCGCCCTCGACCGGGCCAACGGGCTGCAGGGCAAGACCTGCATCCACCCCTCGCACGTACTGCCCGTGCACGCCCTGTCCGTCGTCAGCCACGAGGAGTTCAGCGACGCCCAGGACATCCTGCGGCCCGAGCGGGGCGGCGGAGGCGTACTGCGGTCCGCGTACACGAACAAGATGAACGAGGTGAAGCCGCACCGTGCCTGGGCGGAGCGGACCCTCCAGCGCGCCGAGGTTTTCGGCGTCACCAACGAGGACATCGGCTTCGTGGAGCTGCTCGCCGCCGGAATCCCCGGCTGACACACATCCCTGGCCGACACATACCCCTGGCCGACACGCAAGGAATCCATGAACAAGGCTGTGAACGACGGGTCCGGCGTCTGGTCCGCGACGGGCTTCCGCCCCGGAACCAGAGCCGGAACCAGGGCTGGGACCAGGGCCGGGACCGGGGCTGGGGCCAGAGCCGGAACCGGAAAGGGAGCCTCCGGTGAAACCTTGCCGGGGGCGGGCGAGGGGCCGGTCGGCGAGGTCTGGTCCGGGAGCTGGGTCGCGGGGCGGCTCGGCGTCGAACTCGTCGGGGACGAGGGACTCGGGGAACTGCTGGGGCTCGCGCTCCGCCGCAATCCCAAGCGGGCGCACCTGCTCGTGTCGAACGTACTGGGCAAGCATGTACCGCAGTCACCCGCCGTCGTGTACGGGTACGGGTTCGCGCTCGGGTTGCGCGTGCGTGACCTGCTCGGAGAGGACGAGGCCCGTCGCGCCGTCGTCCTCGGGTACGCCGAGACGGCCACCGGGCTCGGCCACTCGGTGGCGGACGGCGTGGGCCTCGCTCCCTGCCTCCACTCCACCCGGCGCCCGGTCGAGGGCGTCGCACGGGCGGGCGGCTTCGAGGAGTCCCACTCGCACGCCTCCTCGCATCTGCTGCTCCCTGAGAACCCCGGCCTGCTGGCCACCGACGGCCCGCTCGTCCTCGTCGACGACGAGTTCTCCACCGGCAACACGATCCTCAACACCATCCGTGACCTGCACGAACGTTATCCGCGCGGCCGGTACGTCATCGTCGCCCTGGTCGACATGCGCTCGGCTGCGGACCTCGGCCGCCTGACGGACTTCGCCCGCGAGATCGACGCGACCGTGGACCTCGTGGCGGCCGCCTCCGGCACGGTACGGCTCCCCGACGGCGTACTGGAGAAGGGGCAGGCGTTGGTCGCCGAGCACGAGAAGGGCGCCGGGCACGGGGGAGCCGCCGGGGTCGAGAGCGGCGCTGAGCGCGACGGAGTCGCCGCGCGTGAGGGACGTGAGGGAGTCGCCGCGCGCGAGAGTGCGGCCGTGGCTCCCGCGCCACGCCGGGCGCCCGGCACCGTCGCACGCGTGGACCTCGGCTGGCCGCAGGGCCTCGCCGACGGCGGACGACACGGCTTCACTCCCGAGCACCGCGTCCGCCTGGAGGCGGCCCTGCCCGCCATGGCGGCCCGAATAGCCGAGGCGCTCCCGTCCGGCGCCACCCGCGGTCGCGTCCTCGTGCTCGGCTTCGAGGAGCTGATGTACACGCCGCTCCGGCTCGGTGTCGCCCTGGAGAAGCTGACCGACGCCGAGGTGCGCTCCTCCACGACCACCCGCTCTCCCGTGCTGGCCGTCGACGACCCCGGCTACGCCATCCGTACCCGGCTCGTCTTCCCCGCCCACGACGACCCGGCCGACGGCCCCGGCGAGCGGTACGCCTACAACGTCGCGGGCGCCGGCTTCGACGCCATCGTCGCCGTGGTCGACTCCGTCGCCGACACCCCCGAACTGCACGCACCGGGTGGCCTGTTGGCGCAGCTGGCCGCACACACGCCGAGCGTGCTGCTCACCGTCGTCCCCTCGTACGTCCCCGCTTCGCCCGTACCCGATCCACACATACCCGATCCACACATACCCGATCCGCACATACCCGATCCGTACATGCACGGCGTACCCGAATCCGCCGCTGAAAGGCCCTTGATGCTGCCCGAGCCCCTCCGTGGCCCCGACTTCTCCTCGTACGCGCCGGACGAGGTCGGCTGGCTGCTGCAGGACCTCTCGGACACTCGGCTTGAGGCGCCGACGGAGGAGCGCGAGGAGGCCATCCAGAGCGGCGGCGCCCACTACGCCGAGTCGCTCCCGGTGGAGTACCAGCCGAGCCCTCAGTACCAGGAGCTGTTCCGCGATGCCCTCGCCACCTCGGCCGCCCGCATCGCCCTGGCCGTCGGCGCGGTCACCGAGACCGTGCTGGCGGAACGCTCACCGCGTCCCGTGCTCGTCTCCCTGGCCCGCGCAGGCACCCCCGTAGGCGTCCTGATGCGCCGCTGGGCCCAGCACCGCCACGGCCTCGACCTGCCCCACTACGCCGTCTCCATCGTGCGGGGCCGCGGCATCGACGCCAACGCGCTGCGCTGGCTGGCCGCCCACCACGACCCGGCGGACGTCGTCTTCGTGGACGGCTGGACAGGCAAGGGCGCCATCACCCGCGAACTCGCCCAGGCCATCGAGGAGTTCAAGGCTTCCGACGGCATCGGAGGCTTCGACCCGGAGATAGCCGTCCTCGCCGACCCCGGCTCCTGCGTGCGCACGTACGGCACCCGCGAGGACTTCCTGATCCCCTCCGCCTGCCTCAACTCCACCGTCTCCGGGCTCATCTCCCGTACGGTGCTCCGCGCCGACCTGGTCGGGGAGCACGACTACCACGGGGCGAAGTTCTACCGCGAACTCGCCGACGTGGACGTCTCCGTCGACTTCCTGGACGCCGTCTCCGCCCGCTTCGACGAGGTCGGCGACGCGGTGGACGACCGGGTCAAGGAACTGCTCTCCGCCGACCGCACCCCGACCTGGGAGGGCTGGGCGGCAGTTGAGCGGATCAGCGAGGAGTACGGCATCCACGACGTGAACCTCGTGAAGCCGGGCGTCGGCGAGGCGACCCGGGTGCTGTTGCGCCGCGTCCCGTGGAAGATCCTCGCCCGTGCAGGCGCGGGCGCCGACCTCGACCACGTACGCCTGCTCGCCGAGCAGCGCGGTGTACCCGTCGAGGAGGTGGCCGAACTCCCGTACACCTGTGTCGGGTTGATCCACCCCAAGTACACGCGTGGCGCGACCGGCGCCGACGGCAGGGCGGTGACGGTCTGATGCCGAACCCCACTCCGAACTCCGAGTCGGCGGGTGCCCCCGCACCCCGGGTGCTCGTCGCCAGCGACCTCGACCGGACGCTCATCTACTCCGCCAACGCGCTCGCGCTGACCGGGCCCGACGCCGAGGCACCCCGGCTGCTGTGCGTCGAGGTGTACGAGAGCAGACCGCTGTCGTACGTGACCGAGACCGCGGCCGGACTGCTCGCCGAACTGGGCGAGGTGGCGGACTTCGTGCCGACCACGACCCGTACCCGCGAGCAGTACCACCGCATCCGACTCCCGGGCCCCGCCTCGAAGTACGCGATCTGCGCCAACGGCGGCCACCTCCTCGTCGACGGCGTCTCCGACCCGGCGTGGCACGCCCGGGTGACCGAGCGCCTGGCACGTGAGTGCGCCCCGCTGGACGAGGTGCGCGCGCACATGGCGGCCAACGCCGACCCGGCCTGGGTGCGCAAGCAACGCGTCGCCGAGGACCTCTTCGTGTACTTCGTCGTGGAGCGCGACCTGCTCCCCGAGGAGTGGGTGAAGGAGCTGGCCGTGTGGGCGGATGGCCGCGGCTGGACCGTCTCCGTCCAGGGCCGCAAGATCTACGCCGTGCCGAAGCCGCTGACGAAGAGCGCCGCCATGCGTGAGGTCGCCCGCCGTACCGGGGCGACCCGTGCCCTGGCGGCCGGCGACTCCCTCCTCGACGCCGACCTGCTGCTGGCCGCGGACCGCGGCTGGCGCCCGGGCCACGGTGAACTGGCCGAGGCGGGGTGGACGGCGCCGGGGGTCACCTCGCTCCCGGAGCGGGGCGTGACCGCGGGCGAGCGGATCCTCAGGGAGTTCCTGAGCGAGGTTCGGTAGAGAAACGGGAACGGGAACCGGGAACGGGAAACGGGGGCGCTCAACTGCGGGGCGCGTGCCGGTTGCCCCGATCGTCACGGTAGCCCCGGTCGTCACGGTTGCCACGATCGCTGTCGGCTCCGGCGGGCCCGTATGCCGTGGTCGTGGTGGTCGCGGTGGGCGCCGTGGGCGACTCCTGGAGGCCCGGCCTGTCGGCCGACCCCGGATTCCCTCCACGCCGTCGGCCGCCCCGCCCGGGCCTGAACAGTCGTACGACCGCGAAGACCAGCAGCGCGAGCGCGGCGGCGACCAGTACCACCTTGGAGTAGGCCGTCACATAGCCGGTGACGTCGGCCCAGTTCTCGCCGAGCAGATAGCCGGCGAGGACGAAGACGGTGTTCCAGATCGCGCTGCCCAGCGTGGTCAGGCCGAGGAAGACGGGCAGGGGCATGCGCTCGACGCCCGCGGGCACCGAGATCAGGCTGCGGAAGATGGGGATCATCCGCCCGAAGAACACGGCTTTGGTGCCGTGCCGGGAGAACCACGCCTCCGTCTTCTCGACGTCCGAGACCTTGACCAGCGGCAACCGCGCCGCGATGGCCACCGTGCGGTCGCGGCCGAGCAGCGCCCCCACGCCGTACAGCGCGAGCGCCCCGACCACCGAACCGGCCGTCGTCCACAGCAGCGCGGCGAACAGGTTCATCTGACCGGTGCTCGCCGCGAACCCCGCGAGCGGCAGGATCACCTCGCTCGGCAGGGGTGGGAAGAGGTTCTCCAGGGCGATGGCGATGCCCGCGCCCGGGGCGCCGAGCGTGTCCATGAGGCCGTTGATCCACTGCGGTGCGCTGCTTTCGGTCACACACCGACGCTAGAGAACCGAAGCTGAAGCCAGACTGAAGCCGGTCCTGCTCGCGGCCCCGGGCAGCCGATCCCGGCCCTGGGCGTCAGCTGCAACAGCCTCCGCCGCAGCAGCCACCGCCACCGCCTCCACCACCGGCACGGGGCGCGGGTGCGGGCGCCGAGGCGGAACCGCCGACCGCGACCGTCGACAGCAGTTTCACCGTGTCGTCGTGGCCGGCCGGGCAGGCCGTGGGGGCGGCCGACTCGGCCATGGGGCGGCTCTTCTCGAACGTGTCACCGCAGGTCCGGCAGCGGTATTCATAGCGAGGCATGCGCACAGGTTAGCGGGCGGTACGGTCCTCTCCCAGGGGAACCGGACGGGAGCTCCCACCCTGGGCCAGGGCTTTCGCGCGCAGCTCGGCCCCCGCCTTCAGCCGCTGCTCGCGGGCGGCCTGCTCGGGATGGCGGGACCGCCAGTACGGGTTGTCGTGGGGCAGGGCCGAGCCGACGCGACCGTACATCCCGAAGAACATCAGCAGCACGCCGACCACAAAGCTGAACAGCACGTTCGGGATGCGGAAGGCGAGGAAGTTGAGGTCCGTGTCGAGCAGGGCGAGGTTCACGAAGCCGCTGAGGATGAAGAGGACTCCGAGGACCATGTTGATCGTCGAGGCGACGTTGCCGCCGATCATCATGCCGACGAAGAGCAGCAGCCCGACGCAGATGGAGAGCACGCTGAGCGCGCCGTTGGTGTTCAGCCCTGTGACGGTGTCGCCGCCGGTGTCGAAGAACCCGACCTTGTCGATCAGGCCCAGGATGCCGAAGGCGAGCAGCACGAGCCCCATCAGCCCCGCGCCGATCCGGTAGAAACTGCTGAGACGGTGGTCGACCGGCAGATGCTCGTCCAGCCTGATCCGCCGCCTGGGCGCGGTACGCAGTACATGCGCGGCCATGTCCGCCTCCTCGGTGCGGGTGCGGGTGCGGGTGCGGGTGCGGGTGCGAGCGGAGGGCGTCCGTCCCCTCCCAGCATCCGCCCGGGGCACCGGTCCCGCCAACCCTGGAAATCCCGCGCCACCTGGCCAGGCATCCGGATTCGCACCGGCTGACCTGGGCCTTGATCGTGCCCTGGAGCTGGTGGGCGCGGACGGTTTCGAACAGGGCGTCTCGACTGCGGCGAGCGGTCGTTGACCGTGGTTGACCGCACGATGTGGCACGGCAGTGGCACACGCCGGGTCCATCCCATCCCGGCATGATGCGGTCAGGGTCGGCGGTACACCTAAGCGGTGCACCATGGGGGCGCCCTGAAATCCGTTGCGGCTCCCCTATGCCCGCGATTGTCAGGCGTGCTGCGGGACCTCGTCCTTCAGCATGGTCCGTAGCATGGTGCGGAACTCCGGCTTGTCGACCTCGCCGTGCACGGATACGGCGTGCTCGGTGGCCGCCCGGACCACTTCTTCTTCCTCGCCCGCGATGGTCAGGGTGCACTTGACTTCGCTGGGGTAGTCCCTGCAGTCAATGACCTTACGCATGGTGTGCCTCCCGGGTTGGCGGTGCGGCTGCCGGCGTCACCGTCCGGGCGGACCCCGGGCGGGAGGGCGAGAGCAGGTGCGTACCGGGTCTCCTTCCATGATCCTCCTTGCCGGCCCGAGACGGAACCCCCGCCGAGCAGCAGGGTCCTCTATGAGACGCGCTCCGGGGCACCCTGGTCAGGGCTCACATGGCCTCCTGCGCCCCAAACCCGGCCAGCGCTCCGTCCGGGGTCTGGCAGCAAGCCGCGCGGTCGGTGGAGCGACGTTGGCCGGGAGCTGCTGAGGGTGCGGCCCAACCCGTTCAGTAGCGGGTGCGTCCGCGGGACAGACCGTGACCGTGCATGTCGCGGAGTCGACGATCACTGTTGAGCTGGACGGCCAGGTCCGGGTCGTCCAGCGCCCGACCGACGTCCCAGTCCGTGATCACCAGATCGCCGACTACGTGGACGGGCAGATCAAGAAGGCGAAGTGGACTCCAGGTGGACTTTCTGGCTCGTAATTGGCACGGCGGCGACAAGTCGTCGGGAAAGATCAAGGCCCAGGCATCCGGATGCACACCGGTTGACCTGGGCCTTGTTCATGTCCTGGAGCTGGTGGGCGCGGACGGTTTCGAACCGCCGACATCCGCCTTGTAAGGGCGGCGCTCTACCACTGAGCTACGCGCCCGGGACGAGTCGACAGCCTACATTGCCCGGGGTGGTGCCCCGCAAACCCCTTCCTGGTGACCGAGTCGGTTGCGCGGTCGCTGGGATGCGGGGGTTTACCCCACCCCGTATCCGGGAGTGGTCCGGATCCCCCGTCGGGGCCCGGATCCGTACGGTCGAAGTGTCCGGGGCACGGTGTGGGGCCGCGGGCGTTCGAATCTGGGGGAGTCCGGTCATGAGTGGTCGTCAGCGTTCTTCGGGCAGTGCGGGCAGTGCGAGTGGTGTGTGTGGTGCGGGCAGTGGTGTGCGGCATTCGGGGCGTGTGCGGGGTCGGCGGCGGGGGGCTCTGGTCGCCGTCGGAGTGGGTGTTGTCGCCGTGGGGCTCCTTGCCTCCGGGTGCGGGGACAGCGCGGATGACGACAAGGATCCGGAGCAGCGTTCGTTCGCGCTCAGCGGGCGGACGCTGACCGTCGACTCCGACGGCTCGGCGCTCGAACTGGTCGTGGGGGACGTGGACGAGGTCCAGGTCACCCGGTGGTTCAAGGCCAGCGTCGCGCTCGGCAAGGACCCCGAGGTCACCTGGAGCATGCAGAAGGACGACACCCTCAAGCTCCGGGTGCACTGCGCCGGTGTGGTCACCAGCTGCTCCGCCAAGCACCGGATCGTGGTGCCGCGTGGCGTGGCCCTCACGGTGAAGGAGGAGGACGGCGGCGTGCGGGCCACCGGTTTCAAGGAGGCGCTCGACATCCGGGCGAGCGATGGATCCGTCCGCGTCGAGGACGTCTCCGGGCCCCTCACCCTGCGTACCGAGGACGGCTCGGTCCACGCGAGCGGCATCGGCTCCCGGCGCGTCGACGTGAACACCCAGGACGGCTCGGCCCAGCTCGAATTCGCCTCCGTTCCGGACCGGGTCTCGGCGCGCGGGCAGGACGGTTCGCTCACCATCGGGTTGCCGGACGCCACGTATCGAGTCACGACCGGGGCCGAGGACGGCTCTGTGGATGTGTCGGTGCCCCGTGACGAAGGCAGCTCACATGTGGTGTCCGCCCATACCCAGGACGGGAAAGTCACGGTGCGTACCGCGAACTAACCGGCCCGTGTGTTCGTCCTTACCTGGTGGGAGAATGAAACGGGGCCACCGGGGCAGGACGGATCGCAGCACGGGAGAGGGAAGTGACGGCGACACCTTCGCAGCCGTACACACCGTTTGTGCCATGCGCACAGCAAGTACCTCGCCACCGTGCCGGGTTCGGGCCCACCGGGGCTCGCGGTGCCGGTCGCGATCTGCTGGCGCTTGCCCTCCTGCCGCTTCCCCTGCTCGCACTCACGCTGCCCGCGGCGTTCGCGGGCGGTGGCACACGGCGCTGGTTCGGAGGGCGCTCCGAGAGCCAGCGGGCCGAGGCACAGGTCGCGAAGGACGCCGCGGCGGCCGCGTTCTACGAGCTCGACACCGCGCAGCGCGATCTGCGCATCTCGATCGAGACCATCACCGCCGTCGACGACACCCCGGCGGCCCGGCGCGCGGTCGCCGACTTCGAGGCGCTCGGCCGCCGCATCGACGAGGTCAGCCTCACGTACATCAGCGCGGTGGACGCCCATGACCTCGACCGCGACGACCTTGAGGCCTCCGTCGCCGCCCACGCGCGCACGGAGCTGACCAAGGCGAAGGACGAGCTGACCAGGGTCAAGCAGGAGCTGGACCGGTTCGAACAGGGCCTCGGCCCGCTCCTAGGCAAGGCCGAGACGCAGCTCGCCCGGCTCGCCCCCGCCGTCGAGCGTGCCCGCCAGTCCCTGCTCGCCGCGTCGAACGCGCTGGACGCCGTACGGGGGTCGGGGCTCAAGGCCGACGACCTGGCCGCCCGCCTCGCCGCGCTCGCCCCCGAGCTGACCAAGCTCAACCAGGGCGCCGGACAGCATGGTGTGCCGGAGACCCTGGAGCGGGCCGACCGGGTCGCCCGGGACGCCGGAGCTGTGCGTGTCGAGGCCGAGCGGCTGCCGGAGCGGGCCACCGAGATCGACCGCCGGCTGGTCTCGCTGCGTACGCGCGCACAGGCGCTCACCACTCGGTCCGGGCAGGTGGATCCGGTGCTCAGCGAGTTGCGGCGGCGGTTCGCGGCCGCGTGCTGGCAGGACCTCCAGCATGTGCCGGACCAGTCCGCGGAGACCGTCCGGCAGGCCGAGCGGAAGCTGACGGAGGCGCGGACCGCCCGCGAGGAGCAGCGCTGGGCGGATGCGACAGCACTGCTGTCCACGGTGCGTGCGCTGCTGAACACGACCGACGAGGCGGTGTCCGCGGCCGGCGACCGGCTGCGACGGCTGAACGAGGTGTCGAAGGACCCCCAGCGGGAGATCGACCGTACGCGGTTCGCGATCCGGGACGCGCAGCGCCTCGCCATGGCCGGCCGCAACACCCCCGACCCCCGGCACGCGCGCCCGCTCGATGATTCCGTGGCTCGTCTGGAGCGGTCGATCGGGATGCTGGAGGGACGGCACCCGGACTACTGGCATTTCCTGACCGAGCTGGAGGCCGTGCGGGGGACGGTGCACGGCGTGGTCTCACAGATCAGGGAAGAGCGCGGGGCCGGGGCGTGACCGGGTGGCCCCGGGCGGCCTGCGGGAGCGGGGCGTGACCGGCGGTCCGTAAGGGCGGCGGGGCCTGACACGCGGTCCGTGGGACCGGGCTCCGTCACGTCAGGGGCGCGGCCGGTTTCGCGGTCTTGCGGTCTCTCGCGGTCTCTCGCGGTCTACGAAGGCCCTTGCGCCTCTACCTCCGCCTCCGCCCGGTCCTGTCGGCTCTCCTCCGTTTCCCGTACGTGCAGTTCCTGTACGTGCTTGAGGGTCATCCGGGCGTCCACCTTGTCCCCGGGCGTGACCTCCGACCAGAAGCGGTGGCAGGTCACGAAGACCGCCAGCTCGCGCTCGCGCTCCCGGAGCTTCTCCACCTCGGCCTGTTCGTCAGGTGTCCAACCGGGGGAGGCGGGGCGTTCCACCTTGCGCCAGCCGTGGTCGTCACTGAAGCCGTCCAGGGGCTCGACGGACCAGGGAAGCCGCTTCAGCAGGGCCAGAAGCTCGGTCCGGACCTGATGCAACTCCTCCTGACCGGACAGGAGGTCGCTCGGGAAGTCATAGGTCGCAGCCACACGGCAATGGTACGCCTGTTCGATTTTGCGAGGCGAGTTCCTTGGGGAGTTGAGTGAGAATCAGGAGAACGGTGCTGCCTTGCGGCGGGCGCTGGCCGGGTCGTCGGCGGCGGCTCCCGTGCGGTGAGGTGGCCGCCTGTCAGTCAGTGGAAGGTGCGGCTCTCGTGGTCTGTCGGCAGCGCCGCCATCAGCAGCGCCTCGACCAGCCCGCGTGGACAGCGTGGATCGCCGGTCTACGCGAGCACCGTTTCCGCTCGCGATGTCAGTGCCGCGCGCGAGACTGGACGTATGTGCCGCAGCATCAAGACACTCCGACCGCCCGTCCTTCCCGAAGAGGCCACGGAGGACGACATCCGTGCCGCCGCCCTTCAGTACGTCCGCAAGGTCTCGGGTTTCCGCGCCCCGGCCGCCCACAACCGCGAGGTCTTCGACCGCGCGGTCGAAGCGGTCACGGAGGCAACGGCCGAGTTGCTCGCCGGGCTGGAGGTCCGCGGTCGGCCCGCCCCGACCCACCGGGCGGGCTGACCGCCCTGACCGCCCTCACTCACCGGGCCCGGCCTCACCGGCTTGCCTGGTCTGCCTGGTCTGCCTGGCCTCAGAGGCTCGGGCCCGACTCCGGTACGGGCACGGATACCGGCATCGGCACCGGTATCCGTGCCCGTACCGGTCGTCGCATCAGGAAGGCCGCCCCCGCGCCCGCCCCGAACAGCGCCACCAGTGAGATGCCCGAGGCGAGCCAGGTCGCACCCAGCCACTGGCCGCCGAAGTAGCCGAGGCCCACGCTGTACGCGGCCCACGCGAGGCCCGCGAGAATCGACCAGGGCAGGAACTCGCGGACGCGCCGGTGCGCGGCGCCCGCGCCGAGGGAGACGATCGAGCGGCCGGCCGGTGCGAAGCGGGCGAGGACGACCAGGGCGCCGCCGCCGCGTGCGAGGGTGGCGCCGAGACGTTCCTGCGCGCCGCTCAGGCGGCGGGAGCGGGCGATAGCGCGGTCCAGCCGCTCGCCGCCGCGCCAGGCCAGCCGGTACGCCACCAGGTCGCCGAGGACCGACGCGGTCGCGGCCGACAGGGTCAGCGAGAGGATGTCCGGCACGTGCTCGGTCGCCGCTCCGGTGCCCGCCGCGGCCGCCGTCGCCGCCGTGATGACCAGGACTCCGCTCGGCAGTACCGGCAGAAAGACGTCGAACAGAACCGACACCGCCACCACGGCGTAGATCCATTGGCTGTAGATCCAAGGGGTGCCGGACAGCGACCCCACACTCTCAAGCACCGAAACTCCCCTGTGTCTCCCCCGTAGGCCCCGAGCGTGCCGTGTGCCGCGATGTCGCGGGGGAGCGGCAGGAGCGGCCTGTGACAGCCATACAGCGTACGCCTCGGGTCCGACATGCGATCCACAGGGGGCTCAGGTGTTCGCCACACCATGTTCACTCGGCTGCCACTTCCGGGGGACGGGCGGGACGGACCGGGAGTCCTGGCCCGGACACCCTCTGTCGGCCTGTAGGACGATCAGACGACTCCGGACGGCCTGCGCATCGTCGCGCTCGGACCCAGCCGGACGCGTTTACCGATGAGCGGCCAGCACTGCCGCGAGGCCTTCTTGCAGATCCTTGACGAAATACTCGGGAACCTCCAGCGACGGGAAATGTCCCCCGGTTTCGGGCGACCTCCATCGGACGATCTGCCGGAACCGCTCCTGTGCCCATGCGCGCGGGCACTTCTCGACGTCACGGGGATACACACTGATTGCTGACGGGACGTCGACCCGAAGTTCGGGGTCGACCGAATTGACACCGCCGTGGCTTTCGTAGTAGATGCGGGCTGACGATGCGCCCGTCCGCGTCAGCCAGTACAGGGTGACGTCGTCAAGAACGCTGTCCATGGAAATCGTCTCGAACGGGCTGTCCTCTGTATCTGTCCACTCGGCGAACTTGTCAAGGATCCAGGCGAGAAGCCCGACTGGTGAGTCGACGAGCGAGTAGCCGATGGTCTGCGGTCGGCTCGCCTGCTGCTTCGCGTACGCCGCGTGGTGGCTCCAGAAATCGTGGGTTTCCTCGGTCCATTTGCGCTCGGCCGCCGTCAGCCCGTCCGTTGTCAGCCCGGGCGGTGCCTGCGGGGTCGTTGTGTGGATGCCGAGCACGTGCGCCGGGAACCTGCCGCCGAGGACCGTGGTGATCACACCTCCCCAGTCACCGCCGTGGGCCACGAACTTGCTGTAGCCGAGTCTTCCCATCAGTTCCACCCAGGCGGCCGCGATCTTTTCGATTCCCCACCCGGTGGTGGCCGGCTTGTCACTGAAACCAAAACCTGGCAGCGACGGGGCTACGACGTGGAACGCCGGTGCGTCTGCGTTTTTCGGATCTGCCAGTTCGTCTATCACATGGGTGAACTCGGCAATGCTGCCTGGCCAGCCGTGCGTCAAGATCAGAGGGGTGGCATCCGCGCGGGTGGATCGGCGGTGCAGGAAGTGGATTCCCAGATCGTCAATGGTCGTACGGAACTGGCCGATCTGATTGAGGCGCGTTTCGAACGACCGCCAGTCGTACCCGGTGCGCCAGTAGTTCACGACGTCCACGAGGTCGGCAAGAGGAACGCCCTGTTCCCATCGGCGAGGGCCGGGCGCGGCGCGGTGAACCGTCTCGGCTTCCGGCAGCCGTGCCGCGGCCAGACGCGCGCGCAGGTCGTCGAGGTCGGCGTCGGTCGCGTGGGCTTCGAATGCGTGCACGTCGCTGGTTCGACGGTTCATGAGACGCCCCCGCCGAGGCGAGCTGACGTGGTGACAACGCCACCATCAGTGACGGCCGCAGCGTCGGTGACGCACCAGGGCGTGGACATGAGACCTCCTGGTCATCGGTGGAACCGGCTTGGGAGGGACCTGCTGGAACCGGCTAAGGCGGTTCTAGCATGTCTCGATGTCGGCTTGCAACCAGCTAAGGTGGTTCCATGAGTGCTCGGTTCCCTGACTTCCGTCTCGGCAAAGTGCTGGCGACCAGCTTCACGGGGACCCTGACGGAGCGTCATGGCGACGCTGTGGAGCGCATCCCCACGCCGAACCGACTCGTCGACTGGCTGGCGGTGAGTGGCCTCGCCGTGGAGTCCTGCACCACCGCCCAGCTCGAACGGGCCTGGGAGCTGAGGGAGTCGATTCACGCCGCTGCGACAGCGGCCGAGCGCCGGGACCCTCTCCCTGTGTCTGCCGTCCAGATCATCAATGACTGCAGCATTCAGGGTCGGGCCGCGGCTGTCTTGACACCCGAGGGCAATCGGCAGTGGCGACTTGGCTCGACTTCCTCCGTGGAGGATGCCCTGAGCGTTGTCGCCGCCGACGCGATCGGCGTCATCGCAGGCGAACGAGACGGAAAACTGGCCCGGTGCGCATCGCCGACTTGCCAAGCCGTCTTCTTCGACGCCAGCCAAAGCCGCACCCGCAAATGGTGCGACATGAACACGTGCGGGAATCGTCAGAAGAAGGCGCGCTTCAATGCCGGCAATCGCAAAAACCCCGGATCGGCGAAGTAGTCGTTACCTTCGGCACATCCAGGTGGGTCCCTCGGGTGGTCTCCGTCGGTAGCGGAGCGACGGCGCCCGCCCCCTCTCTCGGGGACGGGCGCCGGTGGCGTACGCGCTGTGTACGTGCTGTGCACGGGCTGCGCTACGGGTGCATATGCGCAGTGTGCGTGCTGCGTGCGTCAGGCCGTGACGGGCTCCGAGGAACGATTCCCCTCGGCTGTCGTGGACGAACGGCCGGGAAGGAGCCGATCGAGGCCGAACGCGCCCGAGCCGGTGAAGACGAGCAGGAGCATCGACCAGGAGTACATGGCCGCGCCCTCACCGCTGTTCTGGATCGGCCACAGGGCCTCGGGCTGGTGGACCTTGAAGTACGCGTAGGCCATCGCGCCCGAGGCGATGAACGCCGCGATGCGGGTGCCGAGGCCGAGCAGGACCAGAGTGCCGCCGACGAGCTCGATGACAGCCGCGTACCAGTTGGGCCAGGCGCCGGTCTCGACGGTGGCGCCCTTGCCGTCCATGCCGCCGAGAACCCCGAAGAGCGATACGGCGCCGTGGCAGGCGAAGAGCAGGCCGATGACGATGCGGAACAGGCCGATGGCGTACGGCTGGGCGCTGTTGAGGCGTCCGGTCATGTGAGAGAACTCCTTCGGTTTGGATGCGGTCCCAGGGGAGCGAGGGACCGGTGGGGGACGTAACCGAGTGAGTGCTCTACGTTAAGTGCGATTATTCAATGCTTGCAAGTTCAACTTTTGGCCATGGTCTTTCCGTCGAAACGGGCTCCGGATCCGGCTCCGTCCCTTGCCCCACCTGGGCGGTTACCGTCCGCAGTACGGCTCGCGCCACCGCGTCGGCGTCCGACAATGTGACTGAGTCCACACCTGGCCGGACTCCGGCGGCGGTCACCCAGTGCACGCCTTCCGTGGGCACGCCGATCGCGAACCGCCGCGTGTGCGGGCGTCCTTGACGGTCAATCAGGTGATAGGGGCGCTGTGTTACGTCCAGCCCTCCGGTTTCGTAACCGTTCACGGTGTGCGGGCGGCACTGGCCTGTCCTCAGCAGCAGGGCGAGCAGTGCGTCGGCGGTTCGACGCAGGTCCGGCTCCGGCAGCCGGGCCTCGACGAGGGTGGTCGCCGTGACGGTCGAGCCGGGTACGTCGGGGGAGCGGGCCACCCACGCCCCGTCCTCGGCCCGCACCTCCAGCCGGGGGCCGACCACCTCCAGCACATCCGCCTCGATCAGCGCGGCCATCTCCTCGATACGGCGGCGCGGCGGGCCGATGGACAGGAACGCGTTGAGCGGGGTGTACCAGCGGTCCAGGTGCTCCCGGCGCGACGGGCCCGCGAGTCCGCCGTGGTCGACGATCTGCCGCAATTCGTTGCGCAGGTCGCGCAACACGTCGAGAGCCGCTTTGAGCGGTCCGTCGACGTTGCCGAGCGCGGCTTGCTCGGCGTCCTCGCGGAGGTGGTCCAGCAGCCAGCCCCGGAAGTCCTCGGAGCCGGTGAAGACACGCCCTCCGTACGGGCGTGAGACGCGGTCCCAGGACCAGCGGTCGGCTTCCGCGACCCCGAACTCGTCCAGAACCGATGCCTCTTGAGGATCCCGGTGGGGTACGGCGAGGAAGCGCTCACGGAATCCGCGTACATCGGTGATGCCGCGTACGTCGGCGGTTCCGCGTACGCCGGTGGCGTTGCGGGCCAACAGCCTCCCGTAGTAGACGGTTTCGACCTCCTTCGCCACCAACGGCCATATCTCCGTGAGGAAGTCCGGCGCGTCGCCCGAGTCCGCGCGCTTGCGGAAGCCGGCGATGGCCTCCGGAGTCAGCACGAGGGGCACGTGACGGCCGTACGGGCCCTTCGCGTTGTCGCCGCGGGCCTGGTACGGGATGCCGCGGCGGGAGCCGGCCACCAGGCGCGGCTCGCGCCCCGAGGGGAGGTAGCGCAAGCCGGCCGGGGTGCGCAGGAAGCGGCCGCCGCGGGCGGTCGTCAACAGGGCCATGTGGTCGAAGAAGTTGAGGCCCAGGCCGCGCAGGAGGACGGTCTCGCCGGGGGGTACGGAGGTGAGGTCGAGGTCCGCCGGGTTGGCGGGCGGGACATGACGCAGACCGTGGCGCTCGGCGTACGTGGACAGACGCTCCTGGGTCTGGTCCGCCACCGTCGGCAGATGGCCCTGGGCGAGGACCACGGCCATCAGACCCGTCAGGGAGCGGCCGTTGTCGAGTACGAGGGTCTGGTGGCCCTCCAGCGGGCCGTCGAGGCGTGTCGCGCGCGCCCTGTGCGTCTCGATCCGCAGCGCGGGCGGCGCCCCGCGGACCACCTCGCCGAAGACCCACTCCAGGTAGTGGCCGTACTGGGCGCGGGTCGGGTACTCGTCCGGGCCCAGCCGTCCGCCCGCCCAGGTGTGCAGGCAGGGGCCGGGGCGTATCGGGCCCGAGCAGTCCACGCTGTCGTCGGTGAAGAGGGTGACCTGGGAGGCCACCGTGTTCATCAGCAGCTCGGCCGGCTGGGCGGTGCGCCAGACACGGCCGGGCCCCGGCGGTGACGGATCGACCATGTGGACCGTCAGGCGCGTGCCGGGGGCGAGGAGTTCGGGCGCGGAGGCGCAGAGGCGTTCCAGCACGCTGGTGCCGCGCGGTCCGGCGCCGACCACGGCCACGGCGAGGCGAGCTCTTGGTTCCGTGGACCCGGTGGTCTTCGTCGGTTCCGTCGGCTCCGCGGTCGCTGCAGACAAGGGTGTGACTCCCGGACAGGTGGGGCATGCGCGGCTCACCGCCCGGTGGAAGCGGACGGTCCGCATCATCATGCCGTCGCGCACCACGGGAACCGACCCCTGGAGCGGATCAACGGTGCCGGTTGTGGGATGCCTCACGGGACGCAACGTATGCAACGGCCGTATGCGGCATAGGCGCATACGGCACGGATGTATGCCCCATACGCTCTATGCCGCTTGCGTGTATGCGGCTAGGACCGGACCTGGCTGAGTTCGGATTCGGCGATCGTCCGC
The DNA here is from genome assembly GCF_040651415.1 of Streptomyces sp. NPDC048484. Classification (NCBI taxonomy): domain Bacteria; kingdom Bacillati; phylum Actinomycetota; class Actinomycetes; order Kitasatosporales; family Streptomycetaceae; genus Streptomyces; species Streptomyces sp. NPDC048484. Next base: position 80,434 of record NZ_JBEZJY010000028.1, on the reverse strand, counting down.
AGCCGCGCCCCGCCGTCGCGTTCCTCGCGCGCGTGGTCGAGCCGGAGCCGGGCCGAACGGCCGCTCAGGGTCAGCGTCATCAGCTGGTTGCCGAACCAAGGGCCGCCGGTCTTCCGCCAGTCGACGGGCGGGGGAGTGAGTCTGCCGTGCCGGGCGAAGCGTCGGCCGATGGCCCGGCCCACACCGCTCCAGCCGAAACGGAAGCCGATCTTTATGTAGGCGGGGATGGAGTTGTGGACGGGGGAGCAGGTCAGCTGGACCACCCGGGCGTCGGGTCCCGGCAGGCCCTCTCGCCAGACCGGCTCGGCGATGTACGCGTGATGCACGTCCCCGGACAGCACGCACACCGTCGCCGGTGCCTGGGGTCCCGAGCCGGCCTCGGCGATCAGCTCCGCCAGCGTGTCGAAGGACGACGGGAACGCCGCCCAGTGCTCCAGGTCGGCTGCCCGCCGCAGTTTCTCCCCCCGCCGTGTCCAGCGCTCGCCCCGCTCGCCACGGCACATCGCGGCGTTCCAGGCCTCCGCGTCGTGTACGAGGTTGGGGAGCAGCCAGGGCAGCGAGGTCCCGATGAGGAGGTGGTCGTACGCACCGGGGCTGTCCGGTGCCTGACCGTCCGGTGCCTGGCCGTCGGGTGCCTGATCGACCGCCGGTGCCCGACCGTCCGCCGGTGCCTGATTGCCAGGTACCCGGCCGTCTCTTATCTGCTCGCGCAGCCAGTCCCACTCCGCCGGGTCGAGCATCGAGCGGTTCTGCTCGTCGAGGACGCGGGCGGCGCGGCTGTCGACCATCAGGAGGCGGGTGCGGCCGAAGTCGCGACGGTAGCTCCAGCGGACCGAGGCCGGATCGACGTCGGCCCGGGCGGCGAAGGCACGCAGGGCGTCGGTGCCGTCGGGGGTGGCGCGGACGGCCGCGTACAGGGGGTCCTCGGCGAGGTGGTCAGGGGAGAGGTTGCCCAGGTGCTGGTGGACCCAGTACGACATCAGGCCGCTGAGTACGCGCTCGCGCCACCACGGGGTGGCCCGCATGTCGGCGACCCAGGCCTCGCTGGTGTTCCAGTCGTCGATGACGTCGTGATCGTCGAAGATCATGCAGCTGGGCACGGTGGAGAGCAGCCACCGGACCTGGGGGTCGAGCCACGACTCGTAGTACAGGTGTGTGTACTCCTCGTAGTCCGCGACCTCGGCGCCGGGCGCCTCGTGCAGGCCGCGGCGGGTCTCCAGCCAGTGGCGGGTCGACTTGGACACCTCGTCCGCATACACCTGGTCGCCCAGCAGCAGCAGTACGTCGGGGCGCTCGCCCTGCGGGTCCGCGGCGATCCGGGTCGCGAGGGTGTCCAGGGCGTCCGGGCCGACCGGGTCCTTCTCACCCTCGGGCGGTGAGGCCCAGCGGCAGGAACCGAAGGCGACCCGGACGCCCTCGTGATCGTCCACCGGGGTGTGGATGGCCGAGGGCGGGAAGGGGGAGTCGGGGAGGGGCCAGACCCGTGCCTCGTCGAACAGCACCTCGTACGTGGTGGTCGTGCCCGGTGTCAGCCCGGTCACCGGGATGAGGGCGTAGTGATGGCCCGAGACCTGGAAGGTGGGGGCCTCACCGCCCGTACCGTCCGCGCAGCGCACCTCCGCGGTGCACGGACGGCTCGCCTCGACCCAGACGGTCGCGGACGAGCTGTCGACATACCTCAGCAGTGGACCCAGGCGCAGGCTCGCCACGTGTGATCACCCTCCTCCGTCGCCCCGTACGGTACGGAACGACGGAGGCCGGTGGGGAGGTTCCTGGCGAGAGGTCCGGCGAGAGCCGGTGAGTGCCCCGGTCAGCAGCCGCTGAGGACCGAGCTGAGCTTGCTCTTCTCCGCGGAGTCGACGGAGAGGTCGTAGTAGTACTTCACCTGGACCCAGGCGCGGACGTAGGTGCAGGCGTAGGCCGTGCGGGACGGCATCCACTCGGCAGGGTCCTGGTCGCTCTTCGACTGGTTCACGTTGTCCGTGACGGCGATGAGCTGGGGGCGGGTCAGGTCGTTGGCGAAGCCCTGGCGCTGCGAGGTGGTCCAGCCGTCGGCGCCGGAGTCCCAGGCCTCGGCCAGCGGCACGAGGTGGTCGATGTCGAGGTCGGAGGCCGCGGTCCAGGTCGCGCCGTCGTAGACGGAGTACCAGGAGCCGCTGGTGGCCGCACAGGCGGAGCTGGTGACGACGTTCGTACCGTCCCGCTTCAGAACGGTCTCGCGGGTGTTGCACGTGCCGCTGATGGTGATCCAGTGCGGGAAGAGATCACGGTTGTACCCGGTGCGGTCCTCGGTCGCCACGGTGAGCGAGGCGAGGTAGGTGCGGGCGGTGGCGGCGCTGACCGGGGTGGGCAGTGCGGCGGAGGCGGCCGGGCCGTTGAAAAGCCCGACCATGGCTATCAGTCCGGTGAGCGCCGCGGCTAGACTCAGCCGTCGACGCGCGTAGATCCTGGACATGTGAACTCCCTTGGGGTGGGGGGAAGTTGACCTGCGGGCAATGAATGGTCGCGGTGGCCGGTTTCCGGGAGATGTGCGTCAGGTGAGAAGTTAATGACGCGGGCATGACACGACAAGGTTTTTGGCGGGACTTTCGGATCGGCCCGCCCGCTTTGTCGTGCCCTCGTGCGGAATGAGGCCGTGCCCTCGTGGGGGTGAGGTCGCACCCTCGTGCGGGTGGGGTCGTGCCCCTCGTGCGGAATGTGTGTGTGGGGATGGGTAGCGGGATCACCGCTTCGTTTTGTACCGTGAGGGAACAAAGTGGTCCCGCTCGCATTCCCTGACCGGCTGGCGGGGCCGCCTTGTCTCCCGGGGGTCGCGCAAGGCCCCTCTTCCACGCTTTGGAGCAAGCCGATGACGGCCTCGACCGTGCTGACCGCCCGCGCCCTGCTGCTGGACATGGACGGCACCCTCGTCAACTCGGACGCCGTCGTCGAGCGTGTCTGGCGCCGCTGGGCCGACCGGCACGGGCTCGACGGGGACGAGGTCATGAAGGTCGTCCACGGTCGGCAGGGGTACGCGTCGATGGCCGTGCTGCTGCCGAGCCGACCCATGGAACAGAACTACGCGGACAACGCCCGCATGCTCGCCGAGGAGACCGCCGACATGGACGGCGTCGTGGCGATCGAGGGGGCGGCGGAGTTTCTGGCGTCCCTGCGTGGGCTCGGGGTGCCGCACGCGCTCGTCACGTCCGCGGATGTGGCGCTGTCCGCCGCCCGTATGCGGGCCGCGGGGCTTTCACTGCCCGAACTGCGGATCACCGCCGAGTCCGTCGGGGCCAGCAAGCCGGATCCCGAAGGGTTTCTGAAGGGGGCGGCCGAGCTGGGGGTCGCACCCGAGGACTGTGTGGTGTTCGAGGACTCGGGGGCGGGGATCGCGGCGGGGCGCTCCGCCGGGATGCGGGTCGTCGGGGTCGGTCCCCGGGCTGGGTTCCATCGGCCGGATGCGGTCGTGCGGGATCTTCGGGCGGTTCGGGTCGAGGTTTCGGGGGCGGGAGTTCAGCTGCACGTGGGGTGACGTCGGATGATGTCGGATCACATGGGGTGACCTGGGACTGCGTGGGTGACGTGCGGGCCGACAGGAGTTTTACGGTTCTGAGGTATCTGATTCCAGGCGCTGGCGGGTTTTTTCGCCGTATGTGCCCTGTTCCTCCTGGATGCCTCGGGTGATCTGGTAGTTGCGTACGCCGCTCTCGGTCCGGTTGTCGTAGTCGCCGTCCGCGTCGCCCACGTAGAGGCCCAACTGCTTCAGGCGGAGCTGGAGTTCGGTGACCTCGGGGCCCTCGTCGCCGCGGCGCAGGATCACCGGATCGGTCCTCTCCGTCGGGGTGGAGGGTGGCTGGGCGGCGCTGGCCGAGTCCTTGGACGACGGCACACGCGGCGTGGCGCTCGTCCGGGACGGGGAGGGCGCGGCGGTCGACTTCGAGGCCGACGGCGAAGCGCTCGCGCTGCTCGACGCGGACGAAGAGCCCGACGGCGACGGGGACGGCGGCGACTTGGAGTCCGACGGGGACGGCTCCTCCACGGACGCGTCCGGCACGCTCGCGCGTATGTCGTCCGGGGCGGCGTCGTTCCGCGACGGCGACTCGTAGGAGAACAGTCCGCTCGCGAACCCGGCGGCCGCGACCACGACCGCGGTGGCGCCGGCGCCCACGAGCATGAATCGGCGGCGCCGGCCCGAGTTCTCGTCGGGGTCGTCGGGGTCGTCGGGGTCGTCGAGGTCGTGGGGGCCGACAGGGTCGTCGGGGAAGTCGGCGAGGCCGGAGGCGGGGGACTCGTCCTCGAAGAGCTGGACGCCTGCCGGGTGCGGCGGGGCTGTCGCACGGCGCAGCCGCGTGGTGGCGTCGGTGTCGGCGAACGGGCCGGTGAGCGGGCCGGTGAGCGGGTCGGAGGGGGAGCGTTGTATGGGTAACGCGATGGTCCCCCAGGCGTCGGGAGGCGCCGCAGGGGCCCCGGACCGGCTCTCGTGCCCCTCGTGCCCTCCGTGCCCCCGGTTTCCGTCCTGCCCTGCCTGTCCGTCCTGCCCTGCCTGTCCCGCCTGCCCCGCGTGTCCCGCGTGTCCTTCGTTCATGACGTCGGTCGGGCCTTCGGGGTCCGGGGTCTGCGCGCTGCCCGGCTCCGGGGATCCCTCCGTGTGTGTACCCAGGTCGACGTAGGGGCGTATGCGCAGTGGGTCGAAGTCCTCCGCGGCGGCCGTCTCGGCGGAACGGGTTTCCAGGAGTTCGTCCGCCGCTCTGCGGGCGCAGCCGCAGGTCGGGTAGCCACCCGACTCCCAGGGTGCCCCGCATTCCGAACATATGTGACCGTTACGGTCGCTCACGTGTGAATCCCTCTCCGTACGAACTCCAGCGATTATGCAGAACACCTTCACGCAGTCTCCCGGTTACGCCCGGAATCCCGGACTCCTGGCTGGATTCAACAGGCCATAACCGGTCACACCGACCAGGATGGAAGAGGAACGGGATGCGTGGCCGGGAGGTTTTCATGGCCGAGGATGTGCGCGGCGCGGCGGCCGAGAGCGTACGGAAGCCATCGATGGAGGGCGGTGTCCTCGTCTCGATCGGGGCGCTGCTCCTGGGGCTGCTGCTCGCCGCACTCGACCAGACGATCGTGTCGACCGCGCTGCCGACCATCGTCAGCGACCTCGGCGGTCTCGACCACCTCTCGTGGGTCGTCACGGCGTATCTGCTGGCCTCCACGGCCGCCACCCCGCTCTGGGGCAAACTCGGTGACCAGTACGGACGCAAGAAGCTGTTCCAGGTCGCCATCGTGATCTTCCTGATCGGCTCGGCGCTGTGCGGCATGGCGCAGAACATGCCTCAGCTGATCGCCTTCCGTGCCCTTCAGGGACTCGGCGGCGGCGGGCTCATCGTGCTGTCGATGGCGATCGTCGGCGACATCGTCCCGCCCCGCGAACGGGGCAGATACCAGGGCCTGTTCGGCGCGGTCTTCGGCGCGACCAGCGTCCTCGGCCCGCTGCTCGGCGGCCTGTTCACCGAGCACCTGAGCTGGCGCTGGGTCTTTTACGTCAACCTTCCCGTCGGCGTCGTCGCGCTCGCCGTCATCGCCACCGTCCTGCACATCCCGGTCCGCTCCCGGCGCCACACGATCGACTACCTCGGTACGTTCCTGATCGCGGCCCTCGCCACCTGCCTGGTCCTGGTCGCCTCGCTCGGCGGCAGCACCTGGGCCTGGGGCTCGCCGCAGATCATCGGCCTCGCGGTCCTGGGCGCCGTACTCGCCGTGGCGTTCGTGGCCGTCGAGCGTCGCGCGGCCGAGCCCGTGCTTCCGCTGAAACTGTTCCGGATCCGCACCTTCACCCTCGCCGCGGTGATCAGCTTCGTCGTCGGCTTCGCGATGTTCGGCGCCATGACGTACCTGCCGACGTTCCTGCAGGTCGTCCAGGGTGTCTCGCCCACCATGTCGGGCGTGCACATGCTGCCGATGGTGGCCGGACTGCTGGTCTCCTCGACCGTCTCCGGGCAGATCGTCAGCCGCACGGGCCGCTGGCGGGTGTTCCCCATCGCGGGCACCGCCGTGACGGCCCTCGGACTGCTGCTCCTCCACCGGCTCGACGCGGACAGCTCCACGGGCGAGATGAGCGCGTACTTCCTCGTCTTCGGCCTCGGACTCGGACTGGTCATGCAGGTTCTCGTCCTGATCGTGCAGAACGCCGTCTCGTACGAGGATCTGGGCGTCGCGACCTCCGGCGCCACCTTCTTCCGGTCCATCGGCGCCTCGTTCGGCGTCGCCATCTTCGGCTCGCTCTTCGCGAGCCGCCTGAGTGCCGAACTGACCACCGCGCTCCGCGGGCAGACCCTCCCGCCGGGCCTGGGCGCCGGCGCGCTGAAATCCGACCCGAAGATCATCGCCGAGCTGCCGGCCGCGCTCCGGCCGCCCGTCGTCGAGGCGTACGCCACCTCCATCACGGACGTCTTCGTGTACGCGGCCCCGGTGGCCCTCGTCGGCTTCGTACTTGCCTGGTTCCTGCGCGAGGACACGCTGCGGGGCTCGGTGACGGCACCCGACGCCACCCAGACCCTCGCCAGCAACCCCGTGGAACGTTCCTCGTACGACGAGGTGTGCCGCGCGCTGTCCGTGCTGGGCACCAGGGAGGGGCGGCGGCAGATCTACGAGAAGATCACCGCCCGGGCCGGGTACGACCTGCTGCCCGCCGCGAGCTGGCTGCTGCTGCGCATCAGGCGCTACGGCTGGGCCGAGCCCGGCGCCCTCGCCGAACACAGCGCGGTGCCCCTGCATGTCGCCATCGCGGCCTCCCGCCAGGTGGAGGAGCGGCAGCTGGCCCTGCGCGAGGGCCTCGACCTCGTCCTCACCGAGCGGGGCCGTGAGGTGGCCGAGAAGCTGGCCGAGGCTCGGGAGGAGTCCCTCGCCGAGCTTCTCGGCGACTGGTGGGGCCCGGACCGGCCGACCGACCTCGTGCAGCTCGTGGCGGAGCTGACCGCCGAGATGTGCGGCTCCGACGAGGAACGTCCCCGCAACGAGACCGTGCCCAAGCCGGCCGGCCGGGCGTGGCTCACGAAGTGAACCCGGTGCGGCCCGGCACCTGTACGCGAGGGCTGCGAGGGCAGTGCGGGCTGTGCGGGTTGCGAGAGTTGGGAGGGCTGGGAGGGACGCGCGGGCTGCTCAGGCGATGAGCGGCTTGGCGAACCAGTGCCCGGCGCACCGGCGGGCTCTGGTTCGCCACGTTCCCAACTCCGATCTGCTCAGGGCCGTTTGGGCGCCGGAGTCCGGGCAACCCGACGAAAGAACCGGCCCACTGGGCCCAGAACCCGGAAGGCAATCCATGTCCACAGGCGTGATCATCGTTCTGATCGTGATCGCGGTGGCCCTAGTCGCCGCCGTGATCGCTCGGCTCGTGATGGCTCGCGGGGCGGGCGGCGGGCGAGGTCTGAAGCGGCGCTTCGGACCCGAGTACGACCGGGCGGTCGCCCGGCACGACGGCGACTCCAAGGCCGCCGAACGCGAACTTGAAGAGCGTGTGCAGCAGCACGGGTCGCTGCGCGAGCAGCCGCTGGACCCCGCGGCGCGGGAGCGGTACGCCGTCCGATGGACCGCGGTCCAGGAGCAGTTCGTCGACTCGCCGCGTGACGCCGTCGTCGAGGCGGACCGGCTGCTCGCCGAGGTGGCGGGCGCACGCGGTTTCCCGGACGGCGGCCGCTACGAGGAGCAGCTCTCCGCGCTCTCCGTGCACCACGCGCACCATGTGAACGGCTACCGCCGTGTCCACCTCGCGGCGCACGCGAACGGCGCCGCCGCGGGCCGGCCCGACACGGAGGGACTGCGTGAGGCGCTGGTCGAGGCCCGCGCCCTCTTCGAAGACCTGACCACCTCCGCCCGCGACGGCAAGGCGCGGCTGCGGAAGGACGACGCGTACGACAGGAATGGCGCGTACGACAGGAATGGCGCGTACGACAGGGACGGCGCGTATGACAAGGACGGCGCGGAAGCACCCGAGACACCCGCGACCGCCCGAACCGACAGCGCCCGCGGCCGTTCGCGCGCGCCGTGGGCACTCAACAGGCGCCATGTGAAGGGGAGTTGAGACGCATGCCGGACAACAGTGCGGCGGGACCGTCCAGGGATCAGCGGAGCGAGCGGGACGACACGACGAGGACGCCGGGAACGCCGGGAACGAGGACGCCGGGAACGAGCGGCGCGAGGGGCACCGGCAGCGACACGGTCCGTGAGGGCGTGGCCGGCCGCGAGGGTGCCGGCACGCGTGCCCCCGAAGGCGGCGCGGCTCGGACCGGCACGGGTTCGGGCACCGGCACCGGCATCGGTACAAGCCCAGGTACGGGTACGGGCACTGGCACGCATGACGATGTGCTGGGCGGCCGGGACACGGCGGCCCAGGAGCGTGCCCGTGAGGGCCGGGACACGGTGGTCGGCGGTGAGAGGATTCCGGCCGGCCCGGGCGCGGCGGAGCACGACCGCTCACCGGCTCGTGAGGGCATCACCGGCCCGACGGGCACGGGCGGCCGGAGCAGCGCGTCCCGCGAGGGCATCCGGGGCGCCGAGGCGAGGGTGAACGCCGGGGCCGACGCGGGCACCGGCGGGCGGCTCATGCCGCACGACGAGGGCGACAAGTGGTCGCTGCGGCTGCAGCACGCGGTCACCGCGTTCGTCGACGGGCCCAAGGGCTCGGTCGAGGAGGCGGACCAGGTGCTGCAGGAGGTCGCGGAGCGGTTCGCCGACGCTGTCACACAGCGACGACGCGCCCTGCGTACGTCCTGGCAGGCCACCGGCGAAGACAAGGCCGACACGGAACAGCTGCGGCTGGCCCTGAAGGACTACCGCGAGCTCGCGGAACGCCTGCTGAGGATATGAACCCATCCGCCGCCTGCGTGAACTCGACCGCGCGGTAGGCGACTTGGCCGGTAGGTGACTTGAGCAGTAGGTGACTTGAGCGGTAAGGCCCTGTCCGGGCGGTGCGCCGGGGCAGGGCCTCACTCATGCCCGGGCTCACGCATGCCCGGCCCGCAGGGGCCTTCCGGACCGGCCGGTCGGTGTCAGCCGGTGTGGCGCTCGTGCCAGTCGCGGACGATCTCCTCCACGTCGTACGGCTTCAGACCCAGCGGCGGTCCGGGCGGCGGCTTGAACATCATCTCGCGGATCTTCGCGTTGATCTCCGTGACGATCCGCCGTACCACCCGCTCCGAGGGCGCCGCGGCGGCCTCCTCCAGCGCGTCCTGCGCCTCCTTGCGCAACTCCAGTGTCGGGGACAGCACGGACAGGCCCTCGCGGGCCATCTTCTGCTTGATCCACCACAGTTCGTCGTACGACGTGTCGGGGCCGCTCGGCAGTGGCTTGCCCGCACCGGCGAGTTCGGTGAACTCGCCGCGGGCCTCCGCTTCGCGGACCTGTCTGTCGACCCAGGACTCGAAGCTGACTCCGGGAGGCTTGCGCTCGGTCATGAGTTCATTGTGCCGGAGGGCGTGCGAGTGCGCCGAACGGTATGCGACTGTGCGGGACGGTGCACGTCCGGGCGCTTTATCATTCGGCGGCGATACGTCGTCGGGCGTCAAACAGGCTCCGGCGCGGCACAATTGAACCGCGGCAACGCGCGGGAACGAAGGAGCGCACGTGCTCGAACTCACCATGGCCTCGGTGTCCGGGACGGACGCCGGCGCGACGGCCGGAATGCAGATGGCCGACGCGCCGAGCGAACCGGGCGCCGTGCTGCGGGTGGGGCGCGACCGGGGCGCGTGCCGCCTCGCGACGCCCGACGACTGGCTGTTCGTCTCGCGGGTCCACCTGGAGTTCCTGTGCGGGCCGGAGGGGACCTGGCAGGTGACCTGGCTGCGGGGCTCGCACGAGGACCCGTCGTCCGAGGTGCGGTTCGCGTTGGTGGGCGGAGCCCAGCAGACGCTGCCGTACGGCGGGACGGCGAAACTGCCCATGGGCGGTGCGGGCGAACTCGTCATATCGGACCGCAGGGGGCCCCGCAGCGTGAACGTGGGTTTCTACCAGGAGGCCTGAGCGGGAGGCCCGGGCGGGAGATCCGGGCAAGGGGTTTGAGCGGGTGGTCCGTGCAGAGGGCTGAGCAGGGCGTTTGGAGAACGTACGCGAGCGGCGCCTACTGCCGTCCCGCGGGAGGGTCCGGGCCGGCCGGATGATGCTGTAGCCGCCCGGCGTGCCGATCTCCAGGATGCGCGTCGTGCCCTGGATCGTGGCGAGGAGATGCACCAGTTTGCCCTGGTTGGCGGAGGCGCTGATCTGTGGCAGGCCTGCGGCGTCGCTGTCGCGCAGCGCGTCGGTGAGGGCGGCCTCCGGCCCGGCGGGGCGAGGGGCCCGGTGAAATAGGCGTCCACGTCGTGCCATGGCTGCGGCTCGGTCACCCGGTAAGCCTTTCGTCTGCCTACTTAGACGCGCTAACTAGTTCCGTAGCCGAATTCAGCCGGTTACCAGCAGGCTGGGTGGCTGTATTCCCGACACGGCCTCGCGTGGCGGCGCGCCGGAGAGCCGTATCGGCCGTACAACACCTCCATCCGGACAAAAGAATGAAGGACGTCAGGTGAAGAGGGGGTTGCCTGCGTCTCACAGCGGGGGTGGTGCGAGCCTCTTGGTGTCGAACGGAAAACAGACGCACGAGACCCATGGGACTCATGGGGCGATAGGGGACGAACGGGGCGGGAGGGCCGACGGCACGTGGCGAACGTGGAGCACGGTGGACGACCAGGTGATGCCTTCGGGGCGACGGCGCCAGGATCGGCGAAGGCGCGGCTGGGCATGGTCCGCGCGGGCCTCTGGCTGATCGCCGCCATCCTGGCTGTACGACAGGTCGCCGTCGTCCTGGGCACACCGAAGGGTGAACGCCTGACGGACCTGGAGACCTGGGTCGGCCCCGAGGGCGTGCTGCATGTGAACGGGTCGTTGTACGACTCGACGCGGTTCACGGGCACACCGTTCGGCGGACTCGTCCTCAAACCCCTCACCAAGGCGGCCGAGCAGGCTCTCGGCTGGGGCTGGACCTTCGGCACGCTGCTGCTGGTGGTCGCCCTCGGCCTGGTCGCCGCGCGCGCCCTGCCGCAACCCGTGAGCCGCCGTACGGCCCTGCTGGCCGCGCCTGTCGCGATCAGCCTGCTCATGCTGTCGCTGCCCGTGCGCAACACGCTGTATCTCGGCCAGACCAGCATCATCCCCGTACTGCTGGTGCTCCTCGGGTGTTTCGCCGTACGCGGGGAACGGTCGAGCGGAGTGCTGATCGGCCTCGCGGCGGCGCTCCAGCCGACCGTCCTGCTGTTCGCACCGCTTCTGTGGTTCACCGGCCGCCGCCGGGCCGCCGGCGCCACCGGGGTCGCCTTCGCCGCGTCCACCGCGCTCGCGTGGGCGGCGATGCCGCACGACTCGTACACGTACTGGGTGCACCACCTGGTCGGGGTCGGGCTCGGCCGGCCCGCCGACGATCTCGCCAACCAGTCGCTGCACGGGGCGCTGCTGCGGATCGGCGTCGAGGGCCCGCTGGAGATCGCGCTCTTCCTGGCGCTCGGCACCGCCGTCGCCGTGCTCGGCCTGCGCCGCGCCGTGCGCTACGCCCGCGACGGGCAGTTGCTGCTCGCCGTCGCGGTCACCGGCTGTGTCGCCGTCGCCGTCGCGCCGACCACCTGGCAGCACCAGCTGCTGTGGGTACTGCTCGCGCTGGCCGGCCGGGTCGGCAAGAAGGCGGGCGACCGGTACGTGTGGCCCGTCGCCGTCATCCTGGTGATGACGCTGCCGGCCAAGATGATGCTGCCGAACATGGAGTCGCTCTACCCGCTGCGCGACAACATCGTGCTGCTCGCCGCCCTCGCCGCGGCGACCGTGGTTCCGTTTCTGTCCCGTACGTCGGAGTACTACCGGTCGCCCGTCCCGACCGAGTACGCCGAGCCGGTGCCCACGCGGTGGAAGCGGGTGCCCCTGCTGCCGTTCCTGCGCCGCGTCCTCACCCGGCCGAACCTGCTCCTCGAACTGCTGCTGATCCGGGTCGGCTACTCCGCGTACCAGCAGGTCAGGCTCGCGGCGACCGGCGGCACCAACAGCGGGGGCCGGGCCACCGCCGAGCAGCACGGCGAGCAGATCCTCTCGATCGAGAAGTTCCTCTTCATCGACGTCGAGCACTGGGTCAACCACGCGGTGGTGAAGGTGGGATGGCTGGAGGACTTCTTCAACTTCTACTACACGTCGTTCCACTTCGTGGTCCCGCTGAGCGTCCTCGGTGTCCTGTACGTCCGCCGGCCCGCCGACTACCGCTGGGCCCGCGCGGCACTCGGCTTCGCCACGCTGTTCGCGCTCGTCGGGTTCTGGCTCTACCCGCTGGCCCCGCCGCGGCTGATGCCAGGCCTCGGCTTCATCGACACCGTGCACGGTGTGCAGGACTTCACCCAGCCGGACTACGGGACGCTGACCGCGCTCACCAACCAGTACGCGGCGATGCCCTCGCTGCACTTCGGCTGGTCGCTGTGGTGCGGGCTCGTCATCGTGGTCCTCGCCCCCAGGTGGTGGATGAAGGCCCTCGGTCTGCTGCACCCGCTGTTCACGGTCTCCGCGATCGTGGCGACCGGCAACCACTGGGTGCTGGACGCGGTGGGCGGCGCGGCCGTCGTCGGCGCCGGCTTCGCACTGACCTACCTGCTCCAGGGCCCCAGGCCCCGGCCGCTCGCGAAACCGGCCGGGCAGGCCGCGGAGTCCGGGGCGGGCGGGAAGACCGGGGAGGCGGAGGAGGCCGAGGGAGCCGGGGAGGTCAGCATCGCGGGGCCGGCCCCGGCGAAGGGCCGTACCCCGAGCTGATCCGGTACTCGCCCGGCTCGGTCACCGTCAGCCGCGTGAACTCGCCCTGTTTCGCGAGGCAGCCGCCCTCGGCGTACAGCCAGGGCGAGAAGACGATCCGCAAGGTTACCGGGCCGGGGCGCGGGACACGCACCACGACCTCGGCGCTGTCGGCCCGCACGACCGTGGCGGGCGCCGACACCATCGGCACCGCCCCGCGCACCCGGTAGATCCGCCAGTTCGCGTCCCTCCACACCGGCTCCAGCCACGGGGTGCCGGCCCTGACCAGGCGTGCCTCGTCCTCCGCGAAGCCGTCCGGTTTCCCCGACGGCAGTACGACGAAGCCGACCGCCCACCGGTCCAGCCAGGCCCGGTACGTCCTGGGCGAGAACGTCCCGTCGTAGAAGAGCCGGCCGCGCTCCATGTCCAGCTGCCGGTTCCAGCCCCGGGCCAGGTTCACGTGCCGGGCCAGTGCGGTGGCCTCGCGGTGGTTGCGGGCCGGGACCACCTCGACCCGGGTACGGTCGGCGCCGAGCCGGTCCAGGGCCTCCACGACGCTGGTGGTGTCATGAGCCCAGGCCGGCACCACCGTCGACACCGCCAGATCATCGACCGTCTTCTTGCCGACCCAGCCCACGGAGAACACCAGCGCCACGGTGAGCGCGACCCGTCTCCTTCTGTGGCTGCGCCACCGGGCGGGGTCGGTCTCCGCCGTGTGCCCCGGGCCGGGTACCGCGAGCAGGGCGGCCAGCAGGGCGGCGGGGGCGAACAGCTCCGCGAGCCGCTCCACGTTCGTGCCGACCGGTGAGGGGATCAGGTAGGTGAGGACCGTCCCGGCCGCGTACACGATGGCGCTCCAGCGCAGCACCAGCCACTCGCGCGGGGCCAGCGTCAGCACGACGACACCGATCAGCGCAGGCGGCCAGATCCGGGCGGCGGGCATCAACTGCTCGCCGGTGAACGGGAAGAGCACAGTGGTCGCGCCCACCACCACGACCGGGGGCACGATCAGCGCGAGGGCCCGCGCCCGGTCCCGTGCGAGGGCGTGGCCGGCCCCCACGACGACCAGGAACAGGCCCGCCACCGGGCTCGCCGTGGCAGCGAGCGTCGCGTACGCCACCGCCGGCGCTGTCCGCCGCTCCCGGGTCAGCAGCACGCAGGCCGCGAGCCCCAGGGCGACACCGAGCGCGAACGTCGTACGCCCCGACGCGACGTTGCACCACAGCGCGAGCGACGCGAGCAGCGCCGGGCCGAGGGGGCGGCGGATCCCCGTACGGACGATGAGCGCCGCGGCCAGCCAGGCGGCCAGCAGTCCGGCCGTCACGGTGACCGTCCGCACGCCGAAGGCGGCCATCAGGTAGGGCGAGATCAGGCTGTAGTTGGCGGTGTGCATCCCGCCGTACCAGAAGAGGCTGTACGCGGAACCGCCGTGTTGGGACACGAAGCCGGCCCAGGCCTCCTGTGCGGCCAGATCGCCGCCGCCGGTGGCGAGGAACAGCCACCAGACCACGTACAGCGGAACGGTCGGCACGGTGGCGAGGAGTGGCACACGGTGCCGCCGCAGAACCGGTCGGAGGCCCTGCTTCCGGGCGGCCCCGACGCCCTTCCGCCGGACGGGGGACAGTTCGGCTGGGACCACGGCTCGGCGTTTCCGTTCGAAATCTTCGAAGGTGTGAGTTGTTTGTGCCACCCGTGAAGACGCGCAACGGAACAGAAACGTTCACGGGTCGCCGGTGGAAGAAAACCCGGAGACGCGTGGGAGAGAACCCCAAGGTGCGTGGAAGAGAACCCCGAGAGGCGTGGGAGAGAACCCGGAGAAGCAGGGGCGCGGCGCAGGTGGGCGCCCCTGCCTCCCCGGCTGCGGGTCAACCGGCGCTGACCTGCAGTTCCTTGACACCGTTGATCCAGGCCGAGCGCAGTCGGCGCGGATCCGAGACGAGACGCATATCGGGCATCGCGTCGGCGATCGCGTTGAAGATGAGGTCGATCTCCAGGGTGGCCAGCGACTTACCGAGGCAGAAGTGCGGGCCGCCGCCCCCGAAACCGAGGTGCGGGTTCGGGTCGCGGTCGATGTCGAAGACCTCCGGTGAGTCGAAGACCGCGGGGTCGTTGTTGGCGGACGAGTAGAAGAGGCCGACGCGGTCGCCCTTCCTGATCTGTTTGCCGCCCAGTTCGGTGTCCTGGGTCGCCGTGCGCTGGAAGGAGACGATGGGGGTCGCCCAGCGGACGATCTCCTCCGCGGCGGTCGCCGGGCGCTCCCGCTTGTAGAGGTCCCACTGGTCGGGGTGGGTGAGGAAGGCGTGCATGCCGTGCGTGATGGCGTTACGGGTTGTCTCGTTGCCCGCGACGGCCAGCATCAGCACGAAGAAGCCGAACTCGTCGGAGGCGAGGTTGCCCTCGTCCTCGGCGGCCACCAGCGTGGAGACGATGTCTTTGGCGGGGCACTGCTTGCGGTCGGCCGACATGTTCATCGCGTAGGCGAGGATCTCGGTGGCGGCCTCCTGGCCGATCTCCGCGGTGATCGCGTACTCCGGGTCGTCGTAGGCGATCATCTTGTTGGACCAGTTGAAGATCTTGGAGCGGTCGTCCTGCGGGATGCCGATGAGTTCCGCTATCGCCTGCAGGGGCAGCTCGCTGGCGACCTCGGTGACGAAGTCGAAGGAGCCGCCGGGTCCGGCGTTCGCGAGGGCGGTCTCGACGATCCGGCCCGCCCGGGCGTGCAGGTTCTTCTCCAGGGCGCGGATGGCGCGCGGGGTGAAGCCGCGCTGGACGATCTGGCGGACCCGGGTGTGCTCGGGCGGGTCCATGTTGAGCAGGATCAGCTGCTGGGCGTCGATCGCGTCCCGCTCCATGTGCGGGCCGAACCGGATGATCGCGGTGTTGAGGGTGGAGGAGAACAACTCGGGGTGCGTGGACACGTACTTGACGTCGGCGTGCTGAGTGATGGCCCAGTAGCCCTCGTCCCCGAAGCCGGCGAGGTTGAGCGGCTGGGGAATCCAGCGAACCGGTTCAGCCTGACGCAGCTCGGCGAACTCCGGGAGGGGCACGCGGTGGTGCAGCAGATCGGGGTCGGTGAAATCGAACCCGTCGGGCAGCGCTGGGCAGGGCATCGGCAACTCCAGGTCGTGCGACGGTCGGGTTCTGACGGCCCATCAGGAACCGGGAATTGTCGTGAAGGTAGTAACGGGTTCTACAAGAGGCAAGGGGCATGACACCCCGAATTCCGTGCGGGATACGTGTAGATCACGACTTCAGGGGCTGCACGACTCTTGCGGTGACGGACGCCGGGTCAGCAGACTGCACACAGAACTAGAACGCGTACTAGTTGAGCGTGGCGGGTGGGCCGGGACGCCCGCGCCGCGCGGGTGACCCGAGGAGAGGAACTCCCCATGGCCGCGGAACCCGTGATCGTCGAAGCCGTGCGCACCCCCATCGGCAAGCGCGGCGGCGCGCTCGCCAATCTGCACCCTTCCTACCTGTTGGGCGAGACCTACCGTGAACTTCTCGGCCGTACCGGCATCCACGCCGACTGTGTCGAGCAGATAGTCGGCGGCACGGTGACGCACGCCGGTGAACAGTCCATGAACCCGGCGCGCACTGCCTGGCTGACCATGGGTCTGCCGTACGAGACGGCGGCGACGACGGTCGACTGCCAGTGCGGCTCCTCACAGCAGGCCTCGCACATGGTCGCCAACATGGTCGCGGCCGGCGTGATCGACGTCGGGATCTCGTGCGGCGTCGAGGCCATGTCGCGTGTGCCGCTGGGCTCCGGGTCCAAACACGGGCCGGGCAAGCCGTTCCCCGACGAGTGGAACGTGGACCTGCCGAACCAGTTCGAGGCGGCGGAGCGGATCGCGCGTCATCGTGCGCTGACCCGGGAGAACGTCGACTCGCTCGGGCTCGTCTCGCAGGAGCGCGCGGCCAACGCCTGGTCCGAGGAACGCTTCAAGCGGGAGACCTTCGCCGTGCAGGTTCCGACCACGGAGGAGGAGCAGGGCGCCGGGCAGGGCATGTGGCGGCTCGTCGACCGCGACGAAGGTCTTCGCGACACGTCCATGGAGGCACTGGCGAAGCTGAAGCCGGTCATGCCGACAGCCGTCCACACGGCGGGCAACTCGTCCCAGATCTCCGACGGCGCCTGCGCCATCATGTGGGCGTCCAAGCGGATGGCGCGGGCGCTGAAGCTCCGCCCGCGCGCACGGATCGTGGCCCAGGCACTGGTCGGCTGCGACCCGCACTTCCACCTCGACGGCCCGATCGACGCGACGAAGGCCGTCCTGGGCAAGGCCGGGATGACCCTGAAGGACATCGACCTCGTAGAGATCAACGAGGCCTTCGCGTCAGTGGTTTTGAGCTGGGCGCAGGTCTTCGAGCAGGACCTGGAGAAGGTGAACGTGAACGGCGGCGCGATCGCCCTGGGCCACCCGGTGGGCGCCACCGGGGCCCGGCTCATCACCACCGCACTGCACGAACTGGAGCGCAGGGACAAGGAGTTCGCCCTCATCACGATGTGCGCGGGCGGGGCGCTGTCGACCGGGACGATCATTCAGCGGTTGTAGTCCGTCCCGGCACCTGCGCGTCTCCCATTGGTCAGCTTGGTCAGCTTGGTCAACTCGACGTTCGGTTCAGATCTCTCCGCCGGCGCCCCGGTGTACTCAGGTCCACCGCAAGTCCGGGGGATACTCGGATGTCGGGACGAAGCGGGCTTCCGTAGCGTCCTGGACATGAGCGATGATGAACGCGGAAACCAGGAAACAACACCCGATCGGCGTGCGTGGCGAGGACTCGCAGGAGCCGCCGTCCTGCTGCTCGCCGCCACTCCGGCGGCCACCGCCCTGAATGGCCCCGTAGGCCACGGCACGGAACGCGGCGAGTTACTCGCCATGACCTCGGCCGCCTCCCACGACGCCACCGGTGTGCGGAAGTTCCTCGCCGGGCGCGACATCGCCACCGGCACCGTGCGGTACGGGGTGCGGGCGTACCGGCTGACGTACCGGACCGTCGACCCGTTCGGGAAACCCACCACCGCCACCGGCCTGCTGAGTCTCCCCAAGGGCGGCGGCCACCGGCTCGACCTCGTCTCCGACACGCACGGCACGATGGTCCACCGCGGGTACGCGCCTTCCGCGGGCGAGGACTTCGGGCGCATCCCGTCCTACCTGAACGCCTCCGCGGGCCGTGCCGTCGCCGCGCCGGACTACCTCGGGCTCGGCGACGGGCCCGGACGCCACCCGTACATGGACACCCGCTCCTCCGTCACCGCCGCGGTGGACATGCTGCGTGCCTCGCGCACGGCGGCAGGACAGCTCGGGAGGCCGCTCACCGGGGACGTGTACGCGACCGGGTTCTCCCAGGGCGGGGCGGTCGCCATGGCTCTGGGGCACGCGATCGAGGAGGGAGCCGACCGGCGCTTCCGGCTGAAGGCGCTGGCTCCGGTCGCCGGGCCGTACGACCTGACGGGTGAGGAGATCCCCGGACTGTACGACGGCCGGGTCAACGACATCAGCGGTGTCCTCTACATCTCGTACTTCCTGGTCGCCCAGAACCGGCTCCACCCGCTCTGGAAGGACCCGGCCGAGGTCTTCCGCGCGCCGTACGCGGCCCGCGTCGAAGGGCTCTTCGACGGTGAGCACGAGGAGGAGGACGTCATCGCGGGGCTGGCGCCCACGGTGGAGAAACTGCTGATGCCCGGGTTTCTGAAGGAGCTGCGAAAGCCAACGGGCGCGTTCCTGCGAACACTGAGGGGCAACAGTGAGGGGTGTGCGTGGAAGCCGGACGTGCCGGTGCGGCTGTACGCGGGAAGGGTCGACAGCGACGTACCCATCGGGAACGCCCGCAGCTGCGCCCGCGACCTCGCGAAGCGCGGGGTGCGGGCGCAGCTCGTGGACCAGGGAGCGGACGCGGACCACTTCACGACGTTGGCGCGGTCGGCGCCGCAGGTGGTGCGGTACTTCGACCGCGTGAGCCCGTAGGGGGCACCCCCGGGGATCTGCTCGGCGGGCCGGGCGGGCCGGGTGGGGCCCAGGGGTGCGCAGGGCGAAGGCGGCGGCCCGGGGATCGGGGGGCCGCCGCCTTCGCGTACAGGGGGCTGGTGTCGTGCAGGGGGGTCGTGAGCGGTGTCTCGCGGGCGCTGTTCGGCCGACTCAGTACCAGCCGTTGGCCTGCCAGAAGTTCCAGGCTTCAGCGGGGCTGCCGTAGCGGTCGTTCATGTAGTCGAGGCCCCACTTGATCTGGGTCTCCGCGTTCGTCTTCCAGTCGGAACCGGCGGAAGCCATCTTCGAGCCCGGCAGGGCCTGCACCAGGCCGTAGGCGCCGGAGGAGGCGTTCGTGGCGTCGACGTCCCAGCCGCTCTCGTGCTCGACGATCTTGGAGAACGCCTTGTACTGCGCGTCGTCGTGGATCATCTTCTGCGCAGTCGCCTTGGCCGAGGTGGAGGAGGCTGCCGTGGAGGCAGCGGGGGCGGCGGGAGCAGCGGCCTGGGCGGGACCCGCCGCGAACACCATGCCGGCGGTGGCGGCGGCCACGGCGGCACCGGTGAATGCCTTCTTCGGGGTGGTGATGCGGCGGATGCGGGTGGAGAAGCGCACGGAGAACCTTTTCTTCGGGGACGGGGCGGTCGCTCGTACGCCCTGACGTCGGCCTTGGCGTGCGGTGGCGCCTGGACCCGGATGGGCATGTTCTGCGCCTTGCGACTCCTCCACGGAAACAGGCCGAGAAGGCGTCCGCAATGCCCCCTTTTGCTAGTTGTGGTCGTATGTGCAGCAGAAGGTCCCTGTGTGATGTGGCTCTCAATCCGCAGGTCAGAGGCGGTAAGGGCGTAGACATGACAAGCGGGACGAGCTACGGCCGCGCTTAGTAGAGGACCAAGGTCCTGTGGGCCGCCTCACGATGCGTGTAACAGGAAGTAGTTGCCGCTTCTACAGGGTGCGGCGGCCGGGGCCCTCGAACGTGACCGGCGTCTCGAAAGCCGCTCTCCGTGTGGCCCGGCGGAGCGCCTTGAGGACCGTCACGCCCAGGGTGAGGGTCAGCACGACGGTCACCGTGGCCCGGCCCAGGTCCCAGCCGAGGGACGTGGCCAGGCAGTACGCCACGAAGCGGGCCAGATTGGTGTGCACGGCGTCGTCCGGGTCGAAGGCGACGTTCGACGACAGCGCATCCATGAAGGGCCAGCCGGCCAGGTTCATGAGCGTGCCGTACGCGAAGGCCGCGAGGAAGCCGTACGCGGCGAGCATCGCCAACTCGCCCCTGCCCCGCAGCCGGTCGGCGCCCGGAAGCAGCCCCGCGCCCATCGTGAACCAGCCCATGGAGAGCATCTGGAACGGCATCCAGGGCCCGACCCCGCCGGTGAGCAGCGCGGAAGCGAACATCGTGACCGCCCCCAGCACGAAGCCGAACCCCGGACCCAGCACCCGCCCGCTCAGCACCATCAGGAAGAACATCGGCTCGATGCCCGCCGTACCGGCACCGATCGGCCGCAGCGCGGCGCCGGTCGCGGCGAGCACTCCGAGCATGGCCACGGCCTTGGGGCCGAGCCCCGACTCGGAGATCGTCGCCGCGACGACCCCGACCAACAGCACGAGCAGCCCGGCGAACAGCCAGGGCGCGTCCTTCGAGTGGGCTCCGACCTGGGAGGTCGGCCCACTGAAGAAGGGCCAGGTGAGCGCGGCGAGGCCGATGACACCGACCAGGACGAGGGTGGCGACGGAACGGGGGCCCAGCCGGATGGGGCGGGCCTGGGGCTGGGAATGGAGCTGGGAGTGGAGCTGGGGCTGAGGTTGGAGCTGGGGCTCTGGCCGGAGTGGGTTGCTCATGAAATCGCTCCCTCCGTCGGCTCCGACGCGCTCAGCGCCTCGCGCACCTGGGACACCGTCAGCCATTTCTGCGGGGAGAGGACCTTGGTGACCTGCGGCGCGAAGGACGGGGAGGCGACGACCACCTCGGCCGTCGGGCCGTCGGCGACGGGTTCGCCGTCGGCGAGGATGACGACCCGGTGCGAGAGTTCGGCGGCCAGCTCGACGTCATGGGTGGCCAGGACGATGGCGTGGCCCTCGGCCGCGAGCGTCCGCAGCAGGGTGACCAGGCGGGACTTGGCCGCGTAGTCGAGACCGCGGGTCGGCTCGTCGAGGAGGATCAGGGGTGGGCGGGCCGTCAGTACGACGGCCAGGGCAAGGGTGAGCCGCTGGCCCTCCGAGAGGTCCCGGGGATGCGTGCCGTCCTCGATGCCCGGGAGCAGCTCGGACACCAGGGCCCGGCAGGTGCCGGGCTCGGCCCCCGCGTCGGAGTCCGCGGCCGCGCACTCACCGGCCACCGTGTCCGCGTACAGCAGGTCCCGGGGCTCCTGGGGTACGAGGCCCACGCGGCGGATGAGTTCACCGGGCGCCGTGCGGTGGGGCTGGAGCCCGCCCACGCGCACGGAACCCGCCGAGGGCGGGACGAGCCCGACGAGGGCGGAGAGCAGCGTCGACTTGCCGGCGCCGTTGCGGCCCATGAGCGCGATGGTCTCCCCGGGAGCGACGGTCAGGTTGACGTCGTGGAGCACCTCGGTGCGGCCACGGCGGACGGAAAGGCCCTCGATCACCGCCGCACGGGGCGTGCCGGGGGTGTTGGGGGCGCCGGGGGTGTCGGGCGTGCGCCGGCGGAAGAGCCGCGGGCGACGGGAGGGCGGCACACCGTCTCCCGTCGGGGATGCGGGTGCGGGTGCGGGTGGAAGTACGGGTGCGGTTCCGCAGGTGGGTCCGGGTCCGGGTCCGGGTTCGGGTGCGGTTCCGGGGGTGGGCCCGGGTCCGGTTCCGGGGGTGGGTACGGCTCCGGTCGCGCCCGTGCCGTCGTACGCGAGGCCCTCCAGGCGTTCCCGCAGTGCTCCCGCTCTCCGCCGGGCGTCCCGGACCGTCAGCGGCAGGGGCGACCACCCGTCGAGCCGGCCCAGGGCCACCACCGGTGGGTACACCGGCGACACGGCCATGACCTCGGAGGGCGTGCCCAGCATCAGCGGGGCGCCCGGCGACGCGAGGAGGGCGACCCGGTCGGCGTACTGCACGACGCGTTCCAGGCGGTGTTCGGCCATGAGGACCGTCGTGCCGAGGTCGTGGACGAGGCGCTGGAGTACCGCGAGGACCTCCTCGGCGGCGGCCGGGTCGAGGGCCGACGTCGGCTCGTCGAGGACCAGGACCTCGGGATGCGGGGTGAGGACCGAGCCGATCGCGACCCGCTGCTGCTGTCCGCCGGAGAGGGTGGCGATGGGGCGGTCGCGCAGGTCGGCGAGTCCGAGCAGGTCCAGGGTCTCCTCGACGCGGCGGCGCATCACGTCCGGCGCGAGGCCCAACGACTCCATTCCGTAGGCGAGTTCGTCCTCGACCGTATCCGTGACGAAGTGCGACAACGGGTCCTGGCCCACGGTGCCGACCACGTCGGCGAGTTCGCGGGGCTTGTGCGTGCGCGTGTCACGGCCCGCGACCGTCACCCGCCCGCGCAGGGTGCCGCCCGTGAAATGCGGGACCAGCCCGCTCACCGCACCCAGGAGGGTTGACTTGCCGACCCCGGAGGGGCCGACGAGCAGTACCAACTCTCCCTCGGGGACCGTGAGTTCGATGTGCCGGACAGTGGGTTCCGCCGCCCCGTCGTACGTCACGGAGACATCCTCGAAGCGGATCATGAGGGCTCCTTGCCGGTGGCGCTGATGTCGGTGAGAGCGGGAGAGGGGGCGACGAAGGCGGGGGCCAGGCCCAGCAGGATCGCCGCCGCCGGCCACAGCGGAAGCGTCGGCGCCGTCAGCGGAACGACACCGGGGTGCAGGGCCGCGTAGCCGTACGCGTCGTACGAGGCGTACAGGATCAGCAGCGCCGCGACTCCCGCACCGGACACGGCGACGAGCCAGGCGCGGACGCCCCACGTGTCCGGCCGGTACCGGGTGCGCAGCGAGCGGCGCCCGCCGAGCCACAGGCCGCCGAGTGCCGCGCCGAGTCCGGCGAGCAGCACGGGCAGGCCGTAGCTGCCGCCCTCCGCGGTGAGCAGGCCGTAGGTGCCGGCGCAGACCCCGACCAGACCGCCGAGGGTGAGCGTGGCGGTGGTGCGGCGGACACCGGGCGGCACCTCGGCGGAGCGCCCGTAGCCCCGCGCGTCCATCGCCGCGGCGAGAGCCACCGAACGCTCCAACGCGCCTTCCAGGACCGGCAGTCCGACCTGGAGCAGGCCACGCAGGCCGTGGTCGGGGCGGCCACGCAGGCGCCGGGCGGCGCGCAGCCGCTGGACGTCCGCGATCAGGTTCGGCGCGAAGGTGAGAGCGACCACCACGGCCACTCCGGCCTCGTACAGGGCACCCGGGAGTGATTTGAGGAGGCGGGCCGGGTTCGCGAGGGCGTTCGCGGCGCCCACGCAGATGAGGAGCGTGGCGAGTTTCAGGCCGTCGTACAGGGCGAAGACCAAGCCCTCCGCGGTGACACGGCCACCGACACGGATGCCCTGGGCCCAGTCGGGGAGAGGGAGTTCCGGGAGAGTGACGAGGGTGTGCGTGCCCGGGATGGGCGAGCCGAGGAGAACGGCGAAGGCCAGCCGGATCCCGAGCACGGCGAGCGCGAGCTTCACGAAGGCGCCGTAGGAACGGGCCCAGGGGGCCTCCGTCCGCCGCGCCGCCACCACATAACCGGCGACGCCGACGAGCAGGGCGAGGAGAAGGGGGTTCGTGGTGCGGGACGCGGCGGTTCCGAGCCCCAGAGCCCAGATCCACCAGGCGCCGGGATGGAGGGCGTTGGTACGGGTCGCCCGCGGGGCGCTAAGCCGCCGAAGGACCCGGCGGCCGGAAACGCTGTCGGGCGCCGCGGCCGGCACAGGGGCGGGTTCGGCCCTGCCGGTGCTGCCCGTGTTGCCGGTGCGCCAGGGGGCGTGCCCGGGCCCGCGGCGCTGGTGGCGGTCGTTGTCGTCGGCGGTCATCACGTACGTCCCGTCAGCCGCGACGCCGACGCGCCTGCCAGATCGCGGCCGCGCCCAGCACGGCCACGGCGGCGATCCCGGCCACCAGGCCCACCGACGGCCCGCCGCCCCCGGACCCGCTCTCCCCGCGGGACGGCGCGGAAGCCTTCGGACGCTCGCCACGATTGCCGCGGTCGCCTGACACGGCCTCGCCGCACCCCGTGCGGGGGTAGTCCGCGATGGCGCACAGCAGGGCGTTCGTGTCGTAGCGCAGCGGCTTGGCGACGGCGGCGAGGGCGTCCGCGGTCGTCGCGTCCTCGTCGACGCGGGCGCAGGCCGTGCGCGCGCTCGGCGGAGTCGACCCGGCCGGCGCGTCCGCGGCCGTACCGAAGTCGAGGACGAGGGCGACCCGTTTCGCTCCCTCCCGTGCGGGTGTCTTCGCGCAGATCGTCGCGAAGTCGCCTTCCCCGCGGGGCTTCGCAGAGTCCTTCGAGTCCTCGCTCACCGAGAAACGGAAGCCCTGAACGTCCCCGTCGGACGGCTGCGCGGTCGACGGGCCCTGCGTCGCGTACACCCACGCACCGGCACCGGCACCGGCATCTGCACCGGAATCACGGTCCCAGAAGGACCAGTAGCGATAGCCGGCCGCCTGGGCCTGCCCCGCGGTGCCGAGTACGGCGAGCAGAAGGCCCAGGACCAGCAGGGCCAGGCGGCGGCGGGTCACGGCTGCTGCTTCTTCTTGCTGCGGCCGCTGAGGAGGAAACCGACGCCGATGCCGCCGACCAGGCCGACCCCGACGATCCACCAGACGCTCACTCCACCGTCGTCCTCGTTCTTGTCCTCACTCTTGTCCTGCTCGCCCTCCTTGCTGCTGGAGGGGTCGGCGGCCTGGGCCGCGGGGCCGGTCGCGCCGAGCTGCTTCACGAGGTCGGCGCCGCCGAAGTCGCGCGGGTCCGCCCCGGTGGCGTGCGCCGCGAGGATCAGCTGCGCGTACGCGGCCGGGCCGCTCTTGGCGGCCCAGGGGCCGGAGTTCTTCTCAAGCCAGGCCAGGGGCTTTCCGGCGTCGGCCGTCCGGCCCGCCGCCGCGAGCGCGACGACCGTGTCGGCGGTGTTGCCGTAGTCGGGCTGGTCCTCGGCGCCCGCCAAGGCGGATTCCAGGTGACCGTTCTTCGCGGCCGCGCCGACGAGGTACGCGGCACCGTTGGCCGCCGCCTGCTCCGGGGTCAGGGAGTCGCCGCCCGTGCACTTCGAGGCGTCGGAGGACTCCTTGCCCTCCCCGCCCTCACCCTCGCCCTCGGGATCCGTCACCAGGCCCTCGCCGAGCGCGCCGAGCACACCCGCGGCCGTGGCGTCGGCGTTCGCGGCGAGTTTGCCCTTCTTGTCCGGCTGGAAGGCGAAGGCGCCCCCGCCGTCCGCGTCACAGGGGACGGCCAGCCCGCGCAGGGCGTCGTACGGTGTCCGGTCGTCCTTCGACCGCAGGCCCCGCGTGTCGGTGCCCGCGGCCTCCAGGGCCCCGATCACGACGGACGTCGAGTTGGTGTCGCCTGCCCCGCCGGGGAGATAGCCCCAGCCGCCGTCCTCGTTCTGTACGGATTTCAGCCACTTCACGGCCGCGCCGGTCACGGCGTCGTCCGCGTCGAGCGCCTCCAGGGCCTGGAGGGCCGCGGCGGTGCTGTTCGTGTCGAGCTGAGTCTTGGCGTCGCACTTCGTGGTCGGGTCCGCGCGGTAGGCCGCGAAGGCCCCGTTCGCGCACTGTTGTCCGGTGAGCCAGTCGACGGCCTTCGCCGCGGGCTTCACGCCCACGGTGTGCTGGGCGAGCAGCGCGAGCGACTGCCGCCAGACGCCGTCGTACGTGGGGTCGGAGCTGCCGTACAGACCCGAGGGGGTCGTCGGGGCCGGGGACGCGGAGGGTGACTCGTCGGCGAGGGCGGCCGGCGCGAACGCCGTGCCGATCACGGCGGTGGCGGCCAGTACCGCGGCGCTGCGACGGACAAACATGATCGGCGGGTGCCTCTCTGTACTCATCGGTTCGCCAACGAGGTGCCACGGCCGGTTTCCGGCGCGCCCCTTCGGCTCTCCCTGCGGGAAGCCGGGCAGCCCGGAGCACCGGGCGGCTCGGCTCCGTATGCCTCGACGGTGCCGGTCACCGGCGGTCCCGGTGACGCGAGCCGGTCACGTTCCGCACGGGGTGTTCCGGCTCGCCGCCCGTCAGGACCGGGGCGGCACACGGCTGCGGGTCAGCGCCGGATTTGCACCGGCTTCCCCCCGTACGAGTGTGATGACGACCTGCTCACTGTACCGGCCCGTAGCAACACCTCTGGGGCCCGGTCGGGCGAGCCGGTAGCTTCGGCTCATGCGGAGTCACACACGGATCGGTGGCCTCGTCGGATCGGGTCGCAGGGCGGACGTCTGCGCACTCGAAGTCGAGGAGACGGGCGAGGGTGCGGCAGAGGAGACGGCCGGGGAGCCAGGAGGGGAGCACGGGGCGGAGGCCGGGGCGTGGGTACTGCGGCGCTATCGGAACGGCTGCGCCCACTCCTGAGGGTCCGAGGAGGGGTGTCCCGATGGCTCCCTGCCGTCGAGGGTCATCCGAATATGCCTCTCCGCGCCCGAACGGACGGGGAGTTGGCCGCATCTCGCAGCAATGTGCTCGGAAAGTGACGGCGTGAGTCCGGGTTCGTGTCCCCGACGCCTCGTCAGACCGCCACGTACGTCACCGGGGCGCTGCCTGTCATGGCCTCCGCGCTGCCCAGTTTCACCAGTCGGCGCAGATGGGCCTCCGCCTCCGAGACCGCGATGTTCCTGGATCCGTACGGGATGTCGGCCCAGGGGCGGTTCCACTGCATGCGCTCGGCGACCTGCCACACGGTGAGCGGGGTGGAGAGAAGGGAGAGGAGGCTGGTGAGCCGGTCCTCGTGATGGGCGAGCAACTCCCGTACGCGGGACGGCGCGTCGATGAAGGGGTGGAGGTGCGCGGGGAGCACCTCGGCCGGTTCGAGGCTCCCGATCCGCTCCAGGGAGTCGAGGTAGTCGCCGAGCGGGTCGGGGACGGTGTCATCGTCCGGGTCCTCGTACAGCCCGATGTGCGGGGTGATCCTCGGCAGGAGATGGTCGCCGGAGAACAGCCGCCCGTTGCCCGGGAGTTGGGCCGGGTGGGCCTCCTCCAGGTGGAGGCAGACATGGCCGGGTGTGTGGCCCGGGGTCCAGATCGCGCGCAGGCGCCGGCCGGCGAGGTCGAGGAGTTCGCCGGGGACGATCTCCCGGTCGGGGAGCGCGGGGGAGAAGCCGGGGAACCGGGAACGGGCGGAGGGGGCGGCGCGCAGCGGCGCCACATGCTCCTCTGGCGCGCCCGCGGCGGTCAGTTTGTCCGCCATGTACGCCAACCAGCGGCCGGGTTTGGTCTCACGTGTGCGCCGCACGATGGAGATGTCGGCCGCGTGCATGGCCACCCACGCGCCCGACGCCTCGCGCACCTTGGCCGACAGCCCGTGGTGGTCGGGGTGGTGGTGTGTGATCACCACGCCGTGGACCTCCGCGACGGCCGTTCCGCACGCCACCAGTCCGTCGGTGAGCGCGTCCCAGGACGCCGGATCGTCCCAGCCCGTGTCGATCAGCACCGGCCCGCGGTCGGTGTCCACGACGTACACGAGCGTGTTGCCGAGGGGGTTGTCCGGGATGGGGACCTCGACGGATCGTACGCCTCCGCCGTGGTCGGTCACCTGTGGCATGGGCTCCCCTGTCGCCGTCTTCCGGTCACTATAACTAGAACGAGTTCCATTGGGGGCGCAATGGCAGTGCTGCGCACTCCGTGGACTCCTCCAAGTGGAACTGGTATCAGTTTCAGTGTCTGAGTTTCTGATGCATCGTCAGGAACGGGAACAGTCCTCGGAGAGGCAGTCGGTCATGACCGAGCTCGTGGAACACGGACAGCTTTTCATCGGCGGGGAGTTGACCGCTCCCCTGGGCCGGGACGTCATCGAGGTGATCTCCCCGCACACCGAGGAGGTCATCGGCCGGGTGCCGCACGCCTCGCGGGAGGACGTCGACCGGGCCGTCGCGGTGGCGCGCACCGCCTTCGACGAGGGGCCCTGGCCGCGGATGTCCCTCGACGAGCGCATCGAGGTGGTCACCCGGATCAAGGACGCGATCGCGGTACGGCACGAGGAGATCGCCCGGGTCATCTCCTCCGAGAACGGCTCCCCGTACTCCTGGAGCGTCCTCGCGCAGGCGCTCGGCGCGATGATGGTGTGGGACGCGGCGATCACGGTCGCACGGGACTTCACGTACGAGGAGGCCCGTGACGGAGTGCTCGGGAAGATCCTCGTCAGGCGTGAACCGGTGGGGGTCGTGGCGGCCGTGGTCCCGTGGAACGTGCCGCAGTTCGTGGCGGCGGCCAAGCTCGCGCCCGCGCTGCTGACCGGCTGCACGGTCGTGCTCAAGCCGTCGCCCGAGTCGCCGCTGGACGCGTACATACTCGGCGAGATCGCGAAGGAGGCCGGGCTGCCGGAGGGGGTCCTGTCGATCCTGCCGGCGGACCGCGAGGTGAGCGAGTACCTCGTCGGGCATCCCGGCATCGACAAGGTCTCCTTCACGGGGTCGGTCGCGGCGGGCCGGCGCGTCATGGAGGTCGCCTCACGCAACCTCACCCGCGTGACACTGGAGCTGGGCGGGAAGTCGGCGGCCGTGGTCCTGCCGGACGCGGACCTCGGGACCTCCGTGCCGAACATCGTCTCGGCGGCCTGGATGAACAACGGCCAGGCGTGTGTCGCCCAGACCCGCATCCTGTTGCCGCGCTCGCGCTACGACGAGTTCGCGGAGGCGTTCGCCGCGGCGGCGAACGCGCTGGTGGTCGGCGACCCGCTGGACCCCGCCACCCAGGTCGGCCCGCTCGTCGCGCGGCGGCAGCAGCAGCGCAACCTCGACTACATCCGCATCGGCCAGGAGGAGGGCGCCAAGATCCTCGCCGGCGGCGGCCGCCCGGCCGGCCTGGACCGCGGCTGGTACGTCGAGCCGACGCTCTTCGGCGGCGTCGACAACTCCATGCGGATCGCGCGCGAGGAGATCTTCGGCCCGGTGATCTGCCTGCTCCCGTACGGCGACGAGGAGGAGGCGGTGAAGATCGCCAACGACTCGGAGTACGGACTGAGCGGCAGTGTCTGGACCGCCGACGTGGCCCGCGGTATCGACGTGGCCCGCCGGGTCCGCACCGGCACGTACTCCGTCAACACCTTCAGCCTCGACATGCTCGGCCCGTTCGGCGGCTACAAGAACTCCGGCCTCGGCCGCGAGTTCGGCCCCGAGGGCTATGGCGAGTACCTGGAGCACAAGATGATCCACCTGCCGGCCGGCTGGGAGGCCTGAGAGATGGGCGACCGCTGGCAGGTCGAGGTCGATCGCTCCCTCTGCATCGGCTCGGCCCAGTGCACCCACCTCGCGCCGACCGCCTTCAGCCTCGACTCCGCGATGCAGTCTCACCCCACGGACCCCGAGACGGACGCCAACGAGAAGATCCTGGAGGCGGCGGAGGGGTGCCCGGTGGAGGCGATCATGATCAACCTGCTGGGCAGCGGGGAGACAGTGTTTCCGCCCGAGGAGTGAGGGCGCGCCCGAGGAGTGAGGGTGCGCAGGAGCGGGCGCGTGTGTGGCTGCCGGCCGGTGGGGGCCGGGCGCGCAGTTCCCCGCGCCCTTTTCGGGGCGGAGGCCGGCGGGGCCCGGTGAGCGGTGGGTGCACCTGGTCCTGCCAGGGATGCCGCCGGATTGCCGGCGTGCCGCCGGTCAGTCGTCCGGCGACGTCAGGTCGATCAATCTGCACACCATCTCGATGTCGATCTTCACCTGGGCGATCGAGGCGCGGCCGGAGAGCCAGGTGATCAGGGCCGAGTGCCAGGTGTGCTCGATGACGCGGACGGCGGAGAGCTGGGCGGGGGTGGGATCGTCGAGGCCCATGGCGTCGAGGATGATCACCGTGGTCTGGCGGGAGACCTGGTCGACCTCCGGGCTGACGCTGCGGTCGGCGAACGTGAGGGCGCGGACCATCGCGTCCGCGAGGTGCGGCTCGCGCTGGAGCGCGCGGAAGGCCCGCATGAGGGTCTCCGCCACCCGCTGCGCCGCCGTGTCGCCCGTCGGCGGCTTCTTGCGGAGGGTCCCGTGCATATGGGCCAGCTGGTCCTGCATGGTCGCGACCAGCAGATGCACCTTGGACGGGAAGTAGCGGTAGAGGGTGCCGAGCGCGACCTGCGAGGACTCCGCCACCTCCCGCATCTGGACCGCGTCGAAGCCGCCCCGGCTCGCCAGCTGCGCGCTCGCGTGCAGGATGCGCCGCCGTCGCGCCTCCTGGCGCTCGGTGAGCGGGGGAGTGGCCGGCTGCGCGGCCCGTACGGGCGGCTGCGCGGCCTTCGCCGCAGTCTTGGATTCCGTAGGCATGGATCCCGTTCCGTGACGTTCGTACAGCAGAGGGCTGTGGGGGCTGTGGGGCGGGTGAGGGCGGATGGATGCGAGTCGGTGCAGGTGGGGTGAGAGCAGCGTAGAGCCCTGCCGTGGCGTGAATCACCCGAGCCACCGCTCACAGGAGGGCTACCTGCCGGTAGATTCAGTGCTCCCTGAACGATCAAGTCTGAAACTTGTTCTAGATTACCGTCCCGAAGTAATCTCGCGGGAACGTGCTGGAAGAAGGGGGCCGAGAGTGACCCATGAGGCCATGGAGGCAGGCCTCCACGCGGGCTCGGCCGCCGACGCCGACCGACCGCTGCGCATCGCGCTCCTCACCTATAAAGGGAACCCGTTCTGCGGCGGACAGGGTGTCTACGTACGGCACCTCTCGCGCGAGCTCGCCCGCCTGGGCCACCAGGTCGAGGTCATCGGCTCGCAGCCGTACCCGGTGCTCGACGAGGGCGAGGACCTCGACGGGCTCTCCCTCACCGAGCTGCCCAGTCTCGACCTGTACCGCCACCCGGATCCCTTCCGTACGCCGAAGCGCGACGAGTTCCGCGACTGGATCGACGCCGTCGAGGTCGGCACGATGTGGACCGGCGGCTTCCCCGAACCGCTGACGTTCTCCCTGCGTGCCCGACGCCATCTGCGCGCCAGGCAAGGCCACTTCGACATCGTGCACGACAACCAGACGCTGGGGTACGGGCTGCTGGGAGATGTGGGCGCGCCGCTGGTCACCACCATCCACCACCCCATCACCGTGGACCGGCAGTTGGAGCTGGACGCCGCCGGGAGCCGCCGCAAACGGGTGTCCGTCCGCCGCTGGTACGCCTTCACGCGTATGCAGAAGCGCGTCGCGCGCCGGCTGCCGTCCGTGCTCACCGTCTCCGGCACGTCCCGTCAGGAGATCGTCGACCATCTCGGTGTGCGGGACGAGCGGATCCACGTCGTGCACATCGGTGCCGACGCCGACCTCTTCTCGCCCGATCCTTCCGTGCCGAAGATCCCGGGCCGGATCGTCACGACGTCCAGCGCGGACGTTCCCCTCAAGGGCCTCGTCTTCCTCGTCGAGGCGCTCGCCAAGATCCGTACCGAGCACCCCACGGCCCACCTCGTCGTCGTCGGCAGGCGCGCCGAGGACGGGCCGGTCGCCCAGCTCATCGAGCGGTACGGGCTCGAGGACGCCGTCGAGTTCGTGAAGGGCATCACGGACGCGGAACTCGTCGACCTCGTCCGGTCCGCCGAAGTGGCCTGCGTGCCCTCCCTGTACGAGGGTTTCTCGCTGCCCGCCGCCGAGGCGATGGCGACCGGTACGCCCCTGGTGGCCACCACCGGCGGAGCCATCCCTGAGGTCGCGGGACCCGACGGCGAGACCTGCCTGGCCGTCCCGCCCGGCGACGCGGGAGCGCTGGCCGCCGGCCTGAGCAGGCTTCTGGGCGACCCCGGTCTCCGTGCGCGGCTCGGCTCGGCCGGGCGCTCGCGCGTGCTGGAGAAGTTCACCTGGGCCCGCGCCGCGGAGGGCACGGTGGCCCGCTACCGCGAGGCGATCGCGGAGGCGGCCCGCTCCGCGTCGGCACCAGGAAGCCGCTCCGCGTCGAAGACCCCCGGCCGTTCCGCGGCCGAACAGGAGGCGGACCAGGCCTCCGCCACCTCCGTCACCTCGGCCACTTCTGTGGCGCCCGCGGCGCCGGACAAGTCCGCGTTCGCGGGACAGGCGGCGCCGCCGGCCTCCGCGGCGCCCGCCCCCGTGGACACCCCTCACCGTGAAAGCAGGACCACGTGCTGACCGTCGACTTCTCCCGGTTTCCGCTTGCCCCGGGGGACCGAGTGCTGGATCTCGGATGCGGGGCGGGACGCCACGCCTTCGAGTGCTACCGGCGTGGCGCTCAAGTCGTCGCGCTGGACCAGAACGCCGAGGAGATCCGCGAGGTCGCCAAGTGGTTCGCCGCGATGAAGGAGGCGGGCGAGGCGCCCGAGGGCGCCACCGCCACCGCGATGGAGGGTGACGCGCTGCGGCTGCCCTTCCCCGACGAGTCGTTCGACGTCGTCATCATCTCCGAGGTGATGGAGCACATCCCGGACGACAAGGGTGTACTCGCCGAGATGGTCCGCGTGCTCAGGCCCGGCGGCCGGATAGCGATCACCGTTCCGCGCTACGGGCCCGAGAAGGTCTGCTGGACGCTGTCGGACGCGTACCACGAGGTCGAGGGCGGCCACATCCGCATCTACCGGGCGGACGAGCTGCTCGACAGGATCCGCGAGGCGGGCCTGCGGCCGTACGGCACACACCACGCCCACGCCCTGCACAGCCCCTACTGGTGGCTGAAGTGCGCGTTCGGCGTCGACAACGACAAGGTGCTGCCGGTGCGGGCGTACCACAAGCTCCTCGTCTGGGACATCATGAAGAAGCCCCTCGCGACCCGGGTCGCCGAGCAGGCGCTCAACCCGCTGATCGGCAAGAGCTTCGTGGCGTACGCGACCAAGCCGCACCTGCCCGCCGGCCTCGTCGACGCCGCACCGATGGACACGGCATCCGCGAACACGGCATCCGCGGACGCTTCGTGACGACTCCGCCCACCGAACACCTCGTCCTGACAGGGGTGCTCACCGCGGAAGAGGCCGCGCAGACCGTCCAGGGCATCCTGGCCGTACAGCGCGCGGACGGCGCCATCCCGTGGTTCCGCGGTCACCACCTCGACCCGTGGGACCACATAGAGGCGGCCATGGCCCTGGACGCGGCCGGTGAGCACGAGGCCGCCGGCCGGGCGTACGAGTGGCTGGCCCGGCACCAGAACCAGGACGGCTCCTGGTACGCGGCCTACGCCGACGGGGACGCGGCCGACGTCACCGACCGCGGGCGCGAGACCAACTTCTGCGCGTACATCGCCGTCGGTGTGTGGCACCACTACCTGGCGACCGGCGACGACACCTTCCTGGACCGGATGTGGCCGTCGGTGGTCGCGGCGGTGGAGTTCGTCCTGGAACTCCAGCGGCCGGGCGGGCAGATCGGCTGGAAGCGCGAGGACGACGGCACGGCCGTCGAGGACGCGCTGCTGACCGGCAGTTCGTCCGTCCACCACGCGCTGCGCTGCGCGCTCGCCATCGCCGACGAGCGCGAGGAGCCGCAGCCGGACTGGGAGTTGGCGGTGGGCGCGCTGCGCCACGCGATCCGCAGGCACCCCGAGCGGTTCCTCGACAAGGACCGCTACTCGATGGACTGGTACTACCCGGTGCTCGGCGGCGCGCTCACCGGCGCCGAGGCGAAGGAACGCGTCGAGCGGGACTGGGACCGTTTCGTGGTCCCGGGGCTCGGCGTGCGGTGCGTGGTGCCCAACCCGTGGGTGACGGGCGGCGAATCGGCCGAACTCGCCCTGGCCCTGTGGGCCGTGGGCGAGTCCGACCGTGCCCTGGAGATACTGCAGTCGATCCAGCACCTGCGGGACCCGTCGACGGGCCTGTACTGGACGGGCTATGTCTTCGACTCCAGGGCGATCTGGCCCGAGGAGCTCACCTCCTGGACAGCGGGCTCGCTCCTTCTCGCCGTCGCCGCACTCGGCGGTGACGAGGCGACCTGCGCGGTCTTCGGCGGCGACCGCCTGCCGTTGGGCCTGGACCCCGACTGCTGCCAGTAGAGGGGCTGCTGCCGGTAGGGGAACTGCTGCCGGTAGTGGCTCAGTGGCGGTGCGCTCGATTGGCGATCGCGTGTCCGATGAAGAGGTAGACCACGGCTGCGAGACCGTAGCCCGCGACGACCCGTGCCCACTGCTCGTCGAACGTGAACAGGTCGTGCGACCAGCCGGCGAGCCAGCGGGCCGCGTCATGGATGAACTGGACGAAGTCGTTGCCCTGGTTGGCGTCCAGTAGGTACATCAGGATCCAGAGGCCGAGAATGACGGCCATGATGTCGGCGACGATCGCGACGACCGTCCCGGCTTGATTGGAACCGTTGCGATATCGAGAGGACATGCCCTGCGTGTAGCCCTTGAATCCCGTATGAAACATCCCGCACGAAACCCTGCCTCTACGCGTGCTCTACGCGTGATGGTTCGTCAGCCACCGTGCTGACGCGCGGTGGTGGAGTGTGTGGGTGTCCGTGGATGACGGTGTGGCTCGGCACCGCCGCGTTCAGTTGAGCTCGGCCAGCGTCCGCAGGGTGTGCGGGTCGGGTGACAGGAGGAGCAGGTCGGTCACCGGCCCCTTGCGCCACAACTCCAGTCGTTCCGCGATCCGTTCACGCGGGCCGACCAGAGAGATCTCGTCGGCGAAGGCGTCGGGCACGGCGAGTACCGCCTCCTCGCGGCGGCCCGCCAGGAACAGTTCCTGGATACGGCGGGCCTCCTCCTCGAAGCCCATCCGCGCCATCAGGTCGGCGTGGAAGTTGCGCGCCGCGTGTCCCATGCCCCCGATGTAGAAGCCGAGCATCGCCTTCACGGGAAGCAGCCCTTCGGAGACGTCGTCGCAGACCTTCGCCCGGGCCATGGGCGCGACGAGGAAGCCCTCGGGAGCGGCGGCGAGGGAGGCCTCGTACACGGCCGTCCTCATCGGCGACCAGTACAGCGGCAGCCAGCCGTCGGCGATCCGGGTCGTCTGTGCGATGTTCTTCGGGCCCTCGGCCCCAAGGAGGACGGGCAGTTCGGCTCGCAGTGGATGCGTGATGGGCTTGAGGGCCTTGCCGAGTCCGGTGCCGTCCGCCCCCCGGTACGGGTGCGAGTGGAAGCGTCCGTCCAGCTCGACCGGGCCCTCGCGCCTCAGGACCTGGCGTACGACGTCGACGTACTCACGGGTCGCGGTGAGCGGTGACTTGGGGAACGGGCGCCCGTACCAGCCCTCGACGACCTGCGGGCCCGAGAGCCCGAGGCCGAGCATCACACGTCCGCCCGAGAGGTGGTCGAGGGTGAGCGCGTGCATCGCGGTCGTGGTGGGGGAGCGGGCCGCCATCTGGGCAATCGCCGTGCCCAGCTTGATCCTTGACGTCTGGGCGGCGATCCAGGTCAGTGGGGTGAAGGCGTCGGAGCCCCATGACTCGGCGGTCCACACCGAGTCGTAGCCGAGCCGCTCCGCCTCCCGTGCGAGCGACACATGGTCCGCCGAGGGGCCGCGGCCCCAGTACCCGAGGGCGAGTCCGAGCCGCATACACCACTCCTGACGGTGTGTCAGATACCTGGTCGCCGGGCCGACTGTACGGGAACGGCCCCCCGCCCGGAAGAGCCGCGAAGAGCTCTTGGGGTGGAGGGCCGTGACGGGACCGGCGGCGGAGTGTCAGCCCCGCTGGATCCCGGACGTGTCCTGAAGCACACCGCGGCGGCCGTCCTGCGTCTGGGCCACCAGGCTCGGGCCGCGCTGCTCGACGGCCAGGTACCAGGTGCCCGGCGCCAGCTCGGCGATCGGCGTCGGCGAACCGTCCTCCGCGAACAGCGGACGCGCCACCGGCACCGCGAACCAGAACGGGGAGAAGTCGCCCGCGGGCTGCTGTGCCTGCGGGGCCTGCGGCTGCGGAGCCTGCGCCTGCTGCGGCTGACCGGGCTGCGGCTGGCCGGGCTGGGCGCCGAACGACTGGCCTTGCTGCGGCTGACCACCGAAGGGCTGACCCGGCTGCTGGGCACCCGGGTAGCCGTAACCGGCCTGCGGCTGACCGCCGTAGGGCTGCGGGGCGGCCGGCTTGGGGGCGGGGAGGAGCGCGCCCTTGAGGGCCGGGACGAGGGGCGCGGCGACCGCGGCACCCGCGAGGACCAGGGTCGCGACGAGGCTGAGGATCAGGCCGGTGCCGGCGCCGATGGCGTCGGTCCCGCCGTTGTTGTCGAAGCCGCCGGCCGGGTCGAGGATGTTCCCGATCGCGCTCCAGGCGGCGAACACCGTGAAGGCGATGCCGAACGGGCCGAGGTCGAGGCCGGCTACCTTCGCCGCCTGCGGCAGACCGTGGGCGACGATGATCAGCGCGGCGCCGATGATGCCGGCCAGGGTGACGCTCAGGAGGACCGGGCCACTGCCCCAGGCGTTCGGGATGTCGGCGCTGTCGGGGGCCCCGTCGATCGTGTAGATGTCGAGGAACGACGCGATCAACAGCAGAACCGCTGCTCCGATCACCACGCCGTCGCCTCGAGTGAGG
This sequence comes from Streptomyces sp. NPDC048484, assembly GCF_040651415.1. NCBI lineage: Bacteria > Bacillati > Actinomycetota > Actinomycetes > Kitasatosporales > Streptomycetaceae > Streptomyces > Streptomyces sp. NPDC048484. The sequence continues at coordinate 44,235 of NZ_JBEZJY010000028.1, read as the reverse complement.
GAGCGGATATTCACTTCAGGTCCTTCGTCAGTCGTCTCGTCAGCGGTAGAGGCGTCGCTGTCACCCTGTCGCCGTCAGGTCGTGATGTCGCCGTTCGGCTCGTGGTGCGTAGCGCAGGGGCGGCCCCATATCGTAGAGACGACACTATCGTCCGCCCCACAGGGGTGTCCGCCCGGATGAACCCGCTGAGCACTACCCGCGCAGGAAACTCACGATTCCCTCAGACATTCCTTGCGCCGCCTTCTGCCGCCAGGTGTCACTGGTCAGCCGCCCGGAGTCCTCACTGTCGCGCATGTTGCCGCACTCGATGAACACCTTCGGAACCGTTGACAGATTGAGACCGCCGAGGTCTTTGCGCACATCGAGACCGGTGCCGTCGCCGACGTAGTTGGAGGGCGGACTGCCGGTGGTGCGCCGGAAGGCGTCCGCGATGCGCTCGCCCAGGTCACGGGACGGGGCCACGATGGGACGGGTGTCGGCGGCGCCGGAGTGCACCGAGCCCGGCAGGATCACATGGAAGCCGCGGTTGCCGGGAGCCGAACCGTCCGCGTGGACCGACACGACGGCGTCCGCCGCGGCCTTGTTGCCGATCTGGGCCCGCCCGTCCACGCACGGACCCCAGGCGCGGTCGCTGTCATGGGTGAACTTCACCGTGGCACCCTCCTTCTCAAGGATGGTGCGCAGACGACGCGAGACGTCGAGGGTGAACTTGGCCTCGGTGTAACCGTCGTTCGTCGAGGTGCCGGTGGTGTCGCACTCCTTCCAGTTCGTCCCGATGTTCACCTTGCGGTTGATCTCGGACGGGTGCCGGAAGTTGCCGGGGTTGTGACCGGGGTCGACGACGACGACCTTGCCCTTGAGGGGGCCGGAGGCGGCGGGGGCCGAGGCCGTGGCTGACGGTGACGCGCCGGTCTCCCCGCCGCCCCCGGACTGGCCGGTGCCGCCCTCCGGCCGCTCCTTGCCGTCGGCAGAGGTGTTCGCCGACGAGGAACGGCTCTCCGAGGCCGAAGCCTGCGCGGCGGCCGAGTCGTTCCCGTCGGAGTCGCCCACCGCCTGCCACACGAGCCAGCCGGCCAGTGCGCCCGGCACGAGCGCGGCGACGGCGACGGTCAGGGGGCGGCGCAGGGGATGGCGCGAGGGGCGTGGGGGTTCGAAGTCCGGGCCTACGTATGACACGGCAGCCACCTTACGGGTCGGCCAAGCCGTCTGCCCGGAAGGAGCGCCCCTGGCCCCCCGAGTCGCTGCGAACCTCCGCCCCGGCTCCCCCGACTGGAGCCCGCAGCCCCCGGCTCTCCCTCAGATCCCCGTGCCCGTACGCCGCAGCACCCGCAGGGAGTCCGTCACCGAGACCTCCGTGAACGCGCCGGACTCCAGCGCCCGCAGATACACGCGGTACGGCGCCTGCCCGGTGAACTCGTCCACCGGGTCGGGGAACACGTCGTGGATCAGCAGCAGCCCACCCTCGGCGACATGGGGCGCCCAGCCCTCGTAGTCGCCGGTCGCGTGCTCGTCGGTGTGGCCGCCGTCGATGAAGACGAGACCGAGGGGGGAGTTCCAGAAGCCCGCGATCTGCGGCGAGCGGCCGACGACCGCGACCACGTGGTCCTCCAGGCCGGCCTTGTGGAGCGTGCGGCGGAAGGCCGGCAGCGTGTCCATGCGGCCGACTTCCGGGTCGAGCGTCGACGGGTCGTGGTACTCCCAGCCGGGCTGCTGCTCCTCGCTCCCGCGATGATGATCGACGGTGACCGCCGTGACTCCGGCTTCGCGAGCCGCGCCGGCGAGCAGAATCGTCGACCGCCCGCAGTACGTCCCGACCTCCAGCAGAGGCAGGCCCAACCGCCCCGCCTCAACAGCGGCCTCGTACAACGCGAGCCCTTCCCCCACGGGCATGAACCCCTTGGCCCCCTCGAACGCAGCAAGAATCTCGGGCGCGGGTGCCGCGGGCATGGAGTTCCTCCAGGTCGTACGTACACGTCTGTGACTGCCATCGTGCCGCATGCCACACCGACGACGCCCCGTCAGGGGCGCGGGGAACTGCGCGCTCAACCACGACGGACCGGCAGCTTGGTTCCGGCGGCGCGCCCGTCAGGGGCGCGAGGAACTGCGCGCCCGGCCACGACGGACCGGCGGCTCGGATCCGGCGGTGGACCCGTCAGGGGCGCGAGGAACTGCGCGCCCGGCCACGACGGGCCCGCGGCTCGGATCCGGCCGGCACCTCGGCGCCGGCCGGGCCCGCGGGACGCTTCAGCGGAGCGAGCGCCCCGCGGACGCGCTACGCCAGCACCGCGGCGCCCGGCAGCGCGAGATCCACCTCAACCGCGCGCACCCCACCGGGGTGACTCGCCCCGGAGGCCAGCGGCCCATGCCCACCGGCCGTGACGGCCAGCACGTACGCCCCCTCGGCAGGCACGGTGAGCGCGTAACCACCGTCGTCGCAGGACAGCGTCGCCCCCGCCTGCCGCCCCCGCCGGTCGATCAGCGTGACCTTGGCCCGCGCGACCGGAACACCGTCGGCGGTGAGGACACGGCCACGGAACCCGGCCCGGTCCGCGGCGACGTAGGTGAGGTCAGTGACGTCGGTGTGGCCGGCGAGCCGGTCCGTCCCGGGCGCGTCCTCACTGGACGCGACCAGATGCGGCTTCGCCGCGTTGGCCACCGCCCGCCGTCCCGGCAGGAACGCCGCGAACACCAGGCCGAGCAGAACCGCACCCGTGGCGATCATGAAGGACACGCGGAAGCCGTGCATCGTGGGAACCGCGACGCCGCCCACCTGGTCCGCCGTGTTCGCCAGGACCATGCCGATCACGGCGCTGGACACGGACGTACCGATCGAGCGCATCAGCGTGTTGAGGCCGTTGGCCGCACCGGTCTCCGACGCGGGCACGGCGCCGATGATCAGCGCGGGCAGCGAGGAGTACGCGAGACCGATGCCCGCGCCCAGGACCACCGCGATGATGATGGTCTGCCAGGCGGCGCTCATCAGGCCGAGCCCGGCGCCGTACCCGATCGCGATGATCAGCATGCCGATCATCAGCGTGACCTTGGGGCCGTACTTGGCGGAGAGGCGGGAGTACACCGGCGCCGTGAGCATCATCGTCAGCCCGAGCGGTGCCACGCACAGACCCGCCACGACCATGGACTGGCCGAGGCCGTAACCGGTCGACGTGGGCAGCTGGAGCAGCTGGGGCAGGACGAGGGAGACGGCGTAGAAGGCGACGCCGACCATGATCGAGGCGAGGTTGGTGAAGAGCACCGCGGGCCGGGCCGTGGTGCGCAGGTCGACCAGCGGAGCCTTGATCCGCAGCTCCATCACGCCCCACAGGAGGAGGACGGCCGCCGCGGCGCCGAACAGGCCGAGGGTCGTGCCGGACGTCCAGCCCCAGTCGCTGCCCTTGGTGATCGGCAGGAGGAAGAGGACGAGACCGGCGGCCAGACCGAACGCGCCCAGGATGTCGAAGGTGCCGACGGCCCGCAGGGGGGACTCGGGCACGAAGGTCAAAGTGAGCAGGATCGCGACGACGCCGAGGCCGGCGGAGGCGAAGAAGAGGGCGTGCCAGTCGGCGTGCTGCGCCACCAGGGCCGCGAGCGGCAGCGCGAGTCCGCCGCCGACGCCGACCGAGGAACTCATCAGGGCCATCGCCGAGCCGAGCTTCTCCCGCGGCAGCCCGTCGCGCATCAGCCCGATGCCGAGCGGAATGGCGCCCATCGCGAAGCCCTGCAGGGCGCGGCCGACGATCATCACGAGCAGTTCGCTGGTGAACCCGGCGATGAGCGAGCCCACGACCATCACGGCGAGGCTGCCTATCAGCATGCGCCGCTTGCCGTAGAGGTCACCGAGGCGGCCCATGATCGGAGTGGACACCGCACCCGCGAGCAGGGTCGAGGTCATCACCCAGGTGGCGTTTCCGGGGGAGGTGCCCAGCAGCTCCGGCAGGTCCTTGATGACCGGCACGAGCAGGGTCTGCATCACCGCGACAACGATGCCCGCGAAGGCCAGTACCGGGACGATTCCGCTGCCGCTGGGCCTTCGCGTGCGCGGGTCCGTCGTTGTCCGGGTCATTACGTGCTGCCTCCAGAGGCGTGAGAAGAGTAGGTAGGTGCATGGTGAACCCCGTGCGCCCAGGCAACTATTCCGATACTTCGAGCCGCTAACGAATTCTTGACCTTCTCATTACTTCTGGCACTCGACTTCCACCGGAATGGAACGTGTTCTAGTCTTCCGCCGCACCAGGACCAGGACCAGGACCAGGACCGGACCGAAGTCGGACCGTGGGGAGAGTGGGGAAAGTCATGAAGGCGTACGTCGTCGGTGTGGGGATGACCAGGTTCGAGAAGCCGGAGACCCGGGACTGGCAGTACTGGGACATGGTGCGGGAGGCGGGCACCCACGCCCTCACCGACGCCGGGATCACGTACGACGCCGTCGAGCAGGTCCCCGTCGGATACTGCTTCCAGGCCTCCACGGCCGGCCAGCGGGCCGCGTACGAACTCGGGCTGAGTGGTGTGCCCGTCTACAACGTGAACAACAACTGCGCGACCGGCGCGACCGCGCTGATGCTGGCGCGGCAGTTCGTCGAGGGCGGTGCGAGTGACTGCGTACTGGCTCTGGGCTTCGAGAAGATGGCACGCGGCGCGCTGGGCGGCGGGGCCGACGGCGGCGACTTCGCGACCTCTCCGGTCGCCCGGCACTACGGCGTCATGGCGGCCCGGCACGGCTTCGAGATGACGCCGCCCACCGCCCAGATCTTCGGCAACGCGGCGCGCGAGCACATGGAGAGGTACGGCACGACGGAGGCGCAGCTCGCGGCCGTGGGAGCCAAGAACCACCGGCACTCGGCGAACAATCCCTACGCGCAGTTCCAGGACGTCTACACGGTCGACGAGGTCCTCGCCGCGCGTGCCGTCCACGCCCCGCTGACCAAGCTCCAGTGCTCGCCGACCTCGGACGGGGCGGCCGCCGCCGTCGTCGTGTCGGAGCGGTTCGTCGAGCGGCACGGGCTGGGGGAGCGGGCTGTGGAGATCGTCGCGCAGGCGATGACCACGGACACGGAGGAGTCGTTCGCCTCCGGGTCCTGTATCGACGTCGTCGGACAGCCGATGTCACGGGCCGCCGCCCGGCAGGTGTACGAGATCGCCGGGATCGGCATCGAGGACGTCGACGTCGTGGAACTGCACGACTGCTTCTCCATCAACGAACTGCTGACCTACGAGGCGCTCGGCATGTGCGAGGCAGGGGAGTCCGGCAAGCTCGTGGAGTCGGGCGCCACGACGTACGGCGGGCGGTGGGTGGTGAACCCCTCGGGAGGGCTCATCTCGAAGGGGCATCCGCTGGGAGCCACCGGCATCGCGCAGGTGGCCGAGTTGACGTGGCAGTTGCGGGGCGAGGCGCGGGCACGACAGGTGACACACGCGCGCGTGGGGCTCGCGCACAACATCGGGCTCGGGGGCGCGGCGGTGGTGACTCTGCTCAGGCGCGCCTGAGTCGCGCGGACCGGGTGCGGCTGGGATCCGGCCGATGTCCGGTCCGACCCAGGCCCGGTCCGGCCGAGATCCGGTCCGGTCTCCGCTCGGTCCGGCCCACGTCCGGCCTAGGCCCTGCGGCGGACGGATCGTGCGGCGAAAAGAGGATGTACGGAGCAGGGGACCACTGCGAGCATGACATTCGTGCCCACGCCCAGAGCCACCGCAGAGATATCCGTGTCCCGCCGTCCCGCGCCACCGACCTGGGTGGTGGTCGCGCTGGCCTGCGCGGGCCAGTTCCTCGTCGTCCTCGACGTGTCCGTCGTCAACGTGGCGTTGCCGTCGATGCGGGCCGACCTCGGGCTGAGCGCGCCGGCCCTGCAGTGGGTCGTCAACGCGTACACGATCGCCTTCGCCGGCTTCATGCTGCTCGGCGGCCGGGCGGGCGACCTGTACGGACGCAAGCGGATGTTCCTGGTCGGGCTGGCGCTCTTCACACTGGCCTCGCTGGCGGGCGGGCTCGCGCAGGCGGACTGGCAGCTGCTGGCCGCACGGGCCGTGCAGGGTCTGGGCGCGGCGGTGCTCGCTCCCTCGACGCTGACGATCCTCACCTCGGCCGTACCCGAGGGGGCCGCCCGCGCGCGTGCCATCGCGACCTGGACCGCGGTCGGCGGGGGCGGTGGCGCGGCGGGCGGGCTCGTCGGCGGTCTCCTCGTCGACGGGCTGAACTGGCGATGGGTCCTGTTGATCAACGTGCCGATCGGCGCCGTGGTGCTGGTCGGCGGCCTGCTCTGGCTCGTCGAGAGCAGGGTCGGCGGCGGACGGCGGCTCGACCTGCCGGGTGCCGTACTGGTGACATCGGGCCTCGCGACCCTCGCGTACGGGATCGTGCAGACCGAGTCCGAGGGATGGGCATCGACCGGGACACTGGTGCCGCTGTCCGGCGGGGTCGCCCTGATCGGGCTCTTCCTGCTGGTCGAGGCGCGGACGAAGGCGCCGCTGATGCCGCTGAAGCTGTTCCGGCTGAGATCCGTGTCCTCGGCGAACGTGGCGATGTTCCTGTGCGGCTCGGCGATGTTCTGCATGTGGTTCTTCATGACGCTGTACGCGCAGAACGTGCTCGGCTACACGCCCCTGGAGGCCGGACTCGCGCTCGTGCCCAGTTCGCTGGCGGTGATTCTGGGTTCGAAGGCCGCGCCGAGGCTGATGCCGACCGTGGGGGCACGCAACGTCGCGGTGATGGGGACGCTGGTGGCGGCGGCCGGGTTCGGCTGGCAGTCCACGATGAGCGCCGACGGGCCGTATCTCACCACGATCATGTTCCCCGGCGTCCTCATGATGGTCGGCGCGGGGCTCTCCGCGACGCCGCTCGCCGCGCTGGCCACGTCGGGGGCGGAGCCCGGGGACGCCGGGCTGGTGTCGGGGCTGGTCAATACCTCCCGCACGATGGGTGGTTCGCTCGGCCTGTCGGTGATGGCGACGATCGCGGCGGCGCGGACCGGGGGCGAGGCGTCGCCGGAGGCACTGACGGAGGGGTACGCGCTGGTGTTCCGGACGGGCGGTGTCGTGCTGCTCGCCGGTGCGGTGCTGATGCTGGTGTGGCTGCCGCGGAAGGTGGGCGGGCGGGGCTGAACGTGGCGTTCACGCCGCTCGTACGGCTCCGCCGGAGGGTTCTCTGTCAGGGCGCGGCCCTGCCCGCCACCAGCTCTGCCCGCCACCAGCTCTGCTACAGCCAGCCCTGGTGGCGGGCCTCCCTCATTGCTTCCATGCGGTTGCGGGTGGCCGTCTTGCCGATCGCGGAGGAGAGGTAGTTGCGGACGGTCGACTCGGACAGGTGCAGCTTGGACGCGATGTCGGCGACGGTCGCGCCGTCCGCGGAGGCCTTCAACACATCGCACTCACGGGTGGTGAGCGGACTGGGCCCGGCGCTCAGCGCGGCCGCGGCAAGCGCCGGATCGACGACGGTCTCCCCGGTCAGCACCTGGCGGATCGACCGGGCCAGTTCCTCCACGGGCCCGTCCTTGACCAGGAACCCCGCGGCGCCCGCCTCCATGGCCCGCCGCAGATATCCGGGCCGGCCGAAGGTGGTGAGGATCAGCACCCGGCAGTCGGGCGCCTCCTCCCGCAACAGTGCGGCGGCGTCCAGTCCGCTGATACCGGGCAGTTCGATGTCCAGCAGCGCGACATCGGGCCGCGACTCCAGCGCCGCCCCCACGATCGCGTCCCCCGTCCCGACCTGCGCGACCACCTCGATGTCCGCCTCCAGTCCGAGCAGAAGGGCGAGCGCGCCCCGCATCATCCCCTGGTCCTCGGCGAGGAGAACCCTGATGGACTTGGCAGGCCGATGATCTCGCGGCATCTCGTTCACGGCCCAAGGGTAGGGCGAACCCCGCATTTCAGGGGCGTAGGGACTGCGCGCGCCAAGCCACAACGAACCCGCACCCGCACCGGCCCTCGCACCCGCACACCACCCCGGCCGGACGGCTGACGCTCAGGCGACAGCCGTCTCCGCCGTCTCTGCCGCCTCCGTGGCCTCAACGGGAAGCTCCGCCGTCACCACGAACCCACCCCGCACCCCCGGCCCCGCCTCCAACAGGCCCCCCGCCGCCGCGAGCCGTTCCGTCAGCCCCTTCAAGCCGGTGCCGCCGACACTCATACCGCCGAGGCCCGGGAGGACGGGGAGCGGGACGGACGGGGCGCCGGTGCCGTTGTCGGTGATGCGGGCGCGGACGTGTTCCGAGGAGCCGTCCAGCGCGATCTCGCAGCGGGTCGCGCCACTGTGGCGTACGGCGTTGGTGACGGCTTCGCGCACGACCCAGCCGAGCAGCACCTCGGTCCGAGCGGACAGGGGCGGCCCCGACTGCTTGACGACGGGTTCGATGCCCGCCGCCAGCAGCGCCGACCGCGCACGGTCGAGATCCGTGGCCAGACTGCCCTCGCGGTAGCCGGTGACCGCCTCGCGGATCTCCGTCAGGGCCTGCCGGCCGACCGACTCGATGTCGGAGACCTGGACGAGCGCCGCGTCCAGGTCCCGGTGGGCGATCCGCCGGGCCGCTTCCGACTTCACGACGATGACGGAGAGCGTGTGGCCGAGCAGGTCGTGCAGGTCGCGGGAGAAGCGCAGGCGTTCCTTCTCGACAGCCCGGCGGGCCAACTCCTCGCGGGCCTCGCGCAGTTCACGTACGGCTTCCGACAGGGACAGGATCGCCGCGGTCACCATGGTGGACAGGAACGTGCCGTACGCGACGTTCACCGCGCCCCAGCCGTCCCGCAGCCCCGCCACGACGCCCGCGAGCGCGCTCAGCGCGAAACCGGTCCTGCCGAGCCACCGCCCCCGGACGATCGCACCCACGGCCAGGCCGAGCAGCGGGAAGAAGAGGAGCCAGCTGCCGCCGTACAGGCCCCCGAGGAGACAGGTCACCACGCCCAGCGCGACCAGCGCGACCCGGGTGGAGCGGGCCTCGCGGGCCCCCTTCGTGAAGGCGCGGAACACCACGTGGATATAGAGGGAGTTGAAGACGAGGAGGCCGATGCCGCCGATCCACGGGTTCGGGGTCTTGCCCTGGAAGAGGTTGGAGAAGGCGCCCATCCCCATCAGGAGCCAGGGCAGGAGCGCGAAGCCGCTCGGCGGCGGGCCCAACTGCTCGGGGAGCTTCCCGGTCCCGCGCCCGTCCCGCCGGCCGGCGCCGGACGCGTCCCGCGCGGGCTCCTCCTGGTTCCAGTTCTCCTGACGCTTCTCCTGCCACTCCGACATCCGACAGCTGACCCCTCGCAACCAGGACATGTTCCCCACCCCCGTTCAGACGGTCCGCGCGGCCCTGCGGTACGAGACCACAGCGTACGAGCCGAAGGCCAGCAGCCAGCCGGTCAGCACCAGCACCGTTCCGAGAGCGGGCGCCCGCCCGTCGGCGACGGCCGTACCGAACTGCGCGGAGCGGTTCGTGGGCGTGTAGGCGGACACGGACCGCAGCCAGCCGGGGAAGAGGACCAGCGGGAACCACAGCCCGCCGACCACCGCGAGCGTCAGGTTGCAGACCATGTTCACCACGCCGGTGGCCTGCGCGGTCAGCCGGTAGCCGTTGCCGAGACCGAGCAGCGTGAAGGGGATCGAGCCGAGCCACAGCGACAGCGCGATCACCGCCCACTTCCAGGCGTCGAGGCGTACGCCGTTGAGCAGGCCGCCCGCCGCGAGGACCGCCACGATCGCGGGCAGAACCGTCACCGCGCCCGTCAGAGCGCGTCCGGCCACCACCTGGCGCGGGCTCATCGGAGTGATCCGTAGCTGTCGCAACCAGCCGATGGTCCGGTCCTCGGCTACCCCGCCGCCGGTGTTCAGGGCCGAGCCCGTCGCCCCGTACGCGGCCATGCCGATCATGGAAGCGGTCTTCCAGCCACTGTCGACACCGCCGAGGTTCGTGAACAGCAGATACATCACCACCGGCATCACGACACCGCCGATCATGAAACCGACGTCGCGCAGCGTCCGGCGCACTTCGAGCCGCAGATAGTCGAGCATCACACCGTCTCCAGGGAAGCGGGCCGGGCGGCAGGGGCGGCGGTCGCGGAGCTCGCGGAACTCGCGGAACTGGTGGAACTGGTGGAGGTCAGGGCCAGGAACGCGTCGTCCAGGGAGGCCGGAGCGACCTCCAGGCCCCGTATCGCGCCGCGCTCGGCGAGCGCGATCACCGTCGCGTCCGGGGCGTCGGTCCGCAGCCGGGCCCGGTCCCCGCGAACCTCCAGGGAGACCACTCCGGGCAGCAGGGACAGCCCGTCCGTACCGGCGCCCGCGAGGTCGAAGGCGACGAGGCTGCCGCCGGCGGCCCGCCGGAGCTGCTCGCCGGTGCCGTCGGCGACGATCCGCCCGTGGTCGACGATCACGATCCGGTCGGCGTTGGCGTCCGCCTCCTCCAGGTAGTGCGTGGAGAAGAGGACCGTGTGGCCGTGGCGCGCGTAGGCCCGCATGGAGTCCCAGAAGGCGTACCGCGCCTCCACGTCCAGCGCGGCGGTCGGCTCGTCGAGCACGATCAGCGAGGGGTTTCCGACCAGCGCGACCGCGAACCGCACCCTCCCCCACTCTCGGCTTCGCTCGAGCGGGGGGACCCCCACCGTCTGGCCCCCGGAGAGCCGGTCGACGCGCCGCCCGGCCAACTCGGAGATGCCCGCCGGCTCCAGCGCCTCCCCGACGGGCATCGGTGCGGGATAGGTGCCGGCCACGAACCCGATCAGCTCGCCCACCGTCACGCGCGGCACCGGTCGGCCGTCCTGCAGCATGGCACCCACCCGGCCGGCCCGTACGGCCTGCTCCGGGGCGGCGCCGAAGAGGCGTACGACACCCTCGTCAGGCTCGTCCAGGCCCAGCAGGAGCGAGATCGCGGTGGACTTGCCGGCGCCGTTGCGGCCGAGCAGCGCGACCGTCTCGCCGCGTGCGATCTCCAGGTCGACCCCGTCCACGGCCCGTACCGCGCCGAAGGTCTTGACCACCCCGGTGAAGGACATGGCCGGCTGCGCACCGGGCGCCTCCGCCCCAGCCCCGGTCCCCGCCCCGGCCCCGGTCCCCGACCACGCCCTCGCTGTCTTCGTCCCCGTCTTCGTCATGGGTACGACGCTACGGAGCGATGGGTGGGGCGCGGCAGATGCGCATGTACGGACTCGGGCAGGACAAATGTCACGGCCGGGTATCCGGGCAGGGTCCGGAACAGGGTCCGGAGCCGGAGCCGGAGCCGGAGCCGGAGCCGGAGTCGAGGCCGGGGCCGGGGCCGGGGCCGGACCCGGGCGCGTGCACGCGTGAGGACCGCCGAGACCATCTGACATGGCGTCAGGAGTCTTCACATGTGCCCGGAGCTCGGCTATACAGGGGGTCGCCGGCACTGGAACGCGTTCTAGAACGGGCGGGTTCGCCGGCGCAGAGTCGACCTCGGTGCGGCCGACGGTGCGGACGGCCGCACCGAGGTCTTCCCACCCGGCAGTCAGGAGTTCCATGCCCATCGACGTTGCCCGGGCCCTCGCGGCGGAGCCCCGTTCCGCCGGGATCACCTGGGGTCACAAGGACGTCCAGCTCTACCACCTCGGCCTCGGTGCCGGCGTTCCCGCGACCGATCCCGACGAACTGCGCTACACGCTGGAGTCCCGGCTGCACGTCCTGCCGAGCTTCGCGACCGTCGCAGGCGCGGGCTCCCCGGGCGTGATCAGCGGCCTCTCCATGCCCGGCGTCGACGTCGACCTCGCCCATGTCCTGCACGGCGGTCAGACCGTCACACTGCACCGGCCGATCCCGGTCGCGGGCGAGGCGGTCGCCACCGGCCGGATCGCGGCCGTGTACGACAAGGGCAAGGCCGCCATCCTCGTCCTGCGCACCGATGTCGCCGACGCCCAGGGGCCGCTCTGGACCAACGACGCCCAGATCTTCGTACGCGGCGAGGGCGGTTTCGGCGGCGACCGCGGCCCCTCCACCCGCCCCGAACCACCGGCAGGCGCACCGGACAGGACGGTCGAGCGCGCGATCCGCGCGGACCAGGCACTCCTGTACCGGCTCTCCGGCGACTGGAACCCGCTGCACGCCGACCCGGAGTTCGCCAAGCTCGCCGGCTTCGACCGCCCGATCCTGCACGGGCTGTGCACGTACGGGATGACGCTGAAGGCGGTCGTGGACACCGTGCTCGGCGGCGACGTCGGCCGGGTCCGCTCCTACGCCACGCGCTTCGCCGGGGTGGTGTACCCGGGCGAGACCCTGCGCATCCGCATGTGGCAGGAGGACGGCCGGGTCCGGATGACGGTGGGCGCGGCCGGCCGGGACGACGCGCCGGTCCTCACCGACACGGTCGTGGAGCACACCTGAGCGTCGTAAGGACGAGGAACGAGTGTCGTACGTACGTTTCCGAGGGGAGCCGCACCATGCGCGCAGCCGTACTGCAGGAGATCGGCCAGGACAAGCTGGAGATATTCGACGACATCGAGACGACGGGCTTCGGGCCCGGCCGGGTGCGGATCCGGGTGCGGGCCACCGGCCTGTGCCACTCGGACCTCTCGGCGATGGCCGGGGTCCTGCCGCAGCCCGCGCCGTTCATCCCCGGACACGAAGGCGCCGGCGAGATCCTGGAGGTCGGCGAGGGCGTCACGAGCGTCAAGCCCGGTGACCGGGTCGTCGTCTGCTGGCTGCCCGCGTGCGGCGTCTGTCCCGCCTGCAAGCGCGGCCAGACCGAGCTGTGTCTCGCCGGCTTCATGAACGCGGGCACGCCCAACTTCAAGCGCACCGGCGGTGGTTCGTCCGGCGCGGACGTGTTCGGCTTCGCGGGCACCGGAACCTTCGCCGAGGAGGTCGTCGTCGACGCTGGCTGCGCCGTGCCGATCCCGGACGACGTGCCCTTCGACATCGCCGCGCTCATCGGCTGCGGAGTCACCACGGGACTTGGCGCCGCCCTCAACACCGCCGACGTGGAAGCCGGTTCGTCGGTCGCCGTCATCGGCTGCGGAGGCGTCGGCATCTCCGCGATCCAGGGCGCCCGGCTCAGGGGCGCCGCGGAGATCGTCGCCGTCGACCCCGTGCTCTCGCGTCGCGAGGCCGCGCTGAAGTTCGGCGCCACCCGGGCCATAGCGCCGGACGAACTCCCCGACACCAAGCAGTCGGTGACCGCGGGGGAGGGCTTCGACTACGTCTTCGAGGTCGTCGGCCGCTCCGCCACCGCCCGCACGGCGTACGACAACACCCGCCGCGGCGGCACGCTGGTCGTCGTCGGCGCGGGCGCCATGGACGACTTCCTCCAGCTCAACATGTTCGAGCTGTTCTTCGACGAGAAGCGGATCCTGCCGTCCATGTACGGCGGAGGGGACGTCCTGCGGTCCTACGAGCGGACCATCGCGCTGTGGCGCGCCGGGCGCATCGACCTGGAGGGCCTGATCACGCACCGGGTACCGCTGGCCGACATCAACGAGGCGCTCGATCAGATGCGTACGGGTGTTGCGCTGCGTACGTGCATCGAGATCTGACGTTCCGAATACCTGGCCACGTACCTGTGCCGCGTACCTGGTCATTACCTGGTCACGCCCCCTAGTCGATGGGAAGGACCCTGATGTCACTGCCGCTTGAGGGACGGTCCGCGGTCGTCACGGGCGCGGGCCGCGGCCTCGGCCGGGCGGAGGCGCTGGAACTCGCCCGGCTCGGTGCCGCCGTGGTCGTCAACGACTTCGGGCAGCCCGGCCGTGACGGCTCCGGCGACGCGTCGGCCGCGCCCGCCGAGGAGGTCGCCGCCGAGATCCGGGCGGCGGGCGGTCGCGCGGTCGCGCACACCGGCGACGTCGCCGACCATCAACAGGCCCGGGACCTGGTCGAGTTGGCGATCGCGGAGTTCGGGCAGCTGGACGTCCTCGTCAACAACGCGGGCATCCTGCGCGACCGGATGGTCTTCTCGATGTCCGAGGACGAGTGGGACTCCGTGATCAGAGTCCATCTGAAGGGCCACTTCAACACCACCCACTTCGCCTCCGCGCACTGGCGGTCGCGGTCCAAGGCGGCAAACGCGCCGGTGTACGGCCGGATCGTGAACACCTCCTCGGAGGCGTTCCTCGCGGGCTCCGCGGGACAGCCCAACTACGCCGCCGCCAAAGGCGGAATCGTCGGGCTGACGACCTCGACGGCGCTGGCGCTCGCGAAGTACGGCGTCACGGCGAACGTGATCTGCCCACGCGCCCGGACCCGTATGACGGCGGACGTCTTCGCGGGCTTCCACGGGCCGCAGGGGCAGGAGGCGGGACAGGACGCGGGGCAGGGTGCGGGCCAGGGCGCGGGCCAGAGGACGGGACAGGACGCGGGCCAAGGGGCGGAGGGGCGGCTCGATCCACTCGCCCCCGAGCATGTCGCGCCGCTCGTCGGCTACTTGGCCTCTCCGGCGGCAGCGCGCGTCAACGGCCAGCTCCTCGTCGTGCACGGCGGGATGGTCGCGGTCGTGGAACGGCCGCGGGTGGCTGCGAAGTTCGACACCAAGCAGAACGCCTTCACCTACGACGAACTGGACGCGCTGCTCACGCCCCACTACGAGGGCCGGCCGGCGGGGGAGACGTTCGCGGCGGCGGAGGTACTGGGCCTCAAGCACGAGTGATCACGAGTGATGAGGGGCGTGCCCTCACGAGGAACGGCCCCGCCCGACGAGTGTCGGGCGGGGCCGTTTCGTGGTGCCGGCCCGCGTTGTGGTCAGGCCTGTGTGTCGCTCTGCTCGGCCGGCCTGCGGTGCCGTCCGCGGGGGGTCGCCCCGTCCTCCTGGGCGGAGACGGGCCCCCGGTGCCGACCCTGGCCACCGTCGTCGCCGGCCTGCGCCGGCGCCCCCCGCAGGTCGGTGCCCGTTATCTCCATGGTGCTTGTGTCGCTCATGTGCAATTCACCCCGTCAACAAGATCCTTCGGTACAGCGCCGGAGATTCTAACGGTCGGTTGTGACCGCCTTGAGGGGTGGTTGGGGCTACTCGGTGGTCACCTGGCGGGGGGTGAGAGACGGGGTGGCGCCGACGGCGGTCATCCGCAGCGTGTGGAAGTCCTGCGGCGCCTCGGTGCTGACCTGCTCGACACGCAGCGACTTCACCGGCTCGGAGGCCGCGGGACGACGGATCTCTGGTGCTGTCGGGCGAACGTCCTCGGACGCCGGAGGAATGCTGTCGTGGGCTGTCGTGGGGCGGGCTGTTGTGGGGCGGGCTGTTGCGGGGCGCGCTGCCGCAGGGCGTGCTGCCACGGGATCGGCTGCCGCTCGCTCCCCGGTTCCCTCCCCGGGTGCCCGGCCCCTCCCCGTCGCTGCCTGGGCCAACCGGCGCCCCGCGAAGGCGTTCGCGACCACCCGCCCCGTCAGCGGCGCCTGCTGAAGCGGCACCGGACGGGCCACCGCAGGGTCCGGGGGACCCGTGACCGTCGGCCCTCGCGGCGCTGCCCCCGACGCCTCGGCCGTACGGTCCGGATCCCCCGGACCCGTGCCCCCCGCCCCCATGGGTGCCTCAACCCGTGACACGCCGCACGGCACCGCCCCCGTCGCGTACGGCAGTTGAAGCACCCCGTCCTTGGTCCACCGGCCGGCTCCTGCCAGCCATCCGTCCGGAGCGCACAGTTGATGGAGGTGACGCTCCGCCGGCCGCCACACGCCGAGCCAGCTGCCCGAGGCGTCGTCGATCCGTAGCGCGACCGCGCAGCTCTCCGGCGTCAGCATCAGGCCCGGCTGGATCGCGAACGGCGTGACCGTGCAGCCGGCCGCCTGGAGGCACTCGGGGAACCGGACCGGGAGTGTGCTCCCCAGTACGCCCCAGCCGAGCCGCTCCTGTCCGGGAGAGGGCGCGTCCGAGCGGATCAGGAGCAGCCCGCTGTCGGCGTCCGCGAGCAGCAGCCGGTCGTTGCTCTCCTCGGCGATCTGCAGCAGTGGCGACATCTCGCCCCCGCGCTCCAGGTCGACCACCACCGTCTTGGTCCTGCCCTGCGACTCCCGGTCCAGCGCGAGCAGCCGGTCCCCGCCGCCCAGCCACACCCCACCAGAGCAGTGGCCCGGCACCTCAGCGAGATGCTCGGGCCCGAAGGCGCCGCCCGCCACCAGCCACACGCCGGTCGAACTCCGCCCCGTCGAACTCCGGCCCACGGCGAGGGCGTACGCGCGAGTGCCGCCCGGAGCGGGTGGCAGCAGCCGCAACTCCGTCCCCGGTACGGGGCACTCCACCGCGCCGAGCGGTACCTCGCCCGTCCCCGGGCCCGTCGGGTACAGGAGGGAGAACGCGTGCCGCCCGTCGGTGAGCCGGTGGATGAGCACCCGCCCGTCCGTTATCGGCAGCACTTCCGTGCCGGGCTCCTCCGGCTGGTTGCCCGGCAGGGGCACGGCATACGGTTCGGGGCCGTCCAGTGTCCAGCGCTCCGGGAACCAGGACTCGCCGCTGCGGGCCAGCCGGGCCGCGTAGGACCCGTCGACGGTGATCACGCACCCTGCCCGCGCGGCCCACTCGCTCCCGTTCCTGCTCCTGTTTTCGTTCCCGTTCTCGTTCCCGGACGCCGCCGCGGACTCGATCGCACAGGCCGCCATCGTTCGGTCACCTCCGGCGACGAAACTAGTTTTCGCACGCACAGGCGTGGGACCTGCAGGCGGCCCCTTCACACATAAGAGTGGCCAACTTGCGATTCGCCTGAGGGAACGGGGGCGGGTGTGCTGAGCGGGATGAAGGGTGCTCACGGTCAGGCTCATGGATCGTGCTGCCCGTGGCTGCGCGCGGCAGCCCGTGCCGCTTCGGCCAGGTGATCACTGGAGCGGCCGGTCGGGCACGGACACAAGGCAGGTAGCCTTTTGGTCGTGCCCCGTCTGTCTGAAGCAATCGCCGCGCTCGACGCCCTCTGGCCCCCCGGGAGCGCGGAGGCATGGGACGCGGTCGGGACGGTCTGCGGAGACCCCGACCAGGAGGTCTCCCGTGTCCTGTTCGCCGTCGACCCGGTCCAGGAGATCGTGGACGAGGCGGTGAAGCTGGGCGCGGACCTGCTGGTCACCCACCACCCGCTCTATCTGCGCGGTACGACGACGGTGGCGGCCTCGACCTTCAAGGGCCGTGTCGTGCACACCCTCATCAAGAACGACATCGCGCTGCACGTGGCCCACACGAACGCGGACCGTGCCGACCCGGGGGTGAGCGACGCCCTCGCGGGCGCGCTCGACCTGCGGGTCGTACGCCCGCTGGTGCCGGACCCCGCCGATCCGGAGGGCCGCCGAGGCCTCGGCCGCGTCTGCGAGCTTGATCACCCGATGACCGTCCGCGATTTCGCCGCCCGTGCGGCGGAGCGGCTGCCTGCCACCGCGCAGGGCATCCGCATGGCCGGAGACCCCGAGGCACTCGTGCGGACCGTCGCGGTCAGCGGCGGCTCCGGCGACAGCCTGTTCGCCGACGTGCGCGCCGCGGGCGTGGACGCCTTCCTCACCGCGGACCTGCGCCACCACCCGGCGTCGGAGTTCATGGCGGACGGCGCGCATACTCCTCTGGCGCTGCTCGACGCGGCGCACTGGGCCACCGAGTGGCCCTGGTGCGAGCTGGCCGCAGCCCAGCTCGACACAATCTCCGACCGTCACGGCTGGGACCTGCGGGTCCATGTCTCGAAGACGGTCACCGACCCGTGGAACTCCCACTCCCCTTCACCTGGAGCCCCCAACTGAACGCCGCGCCCGCCGACCAGATCCGACTTCTCGACGTCCAGTCCCTGGACGCCCGCTTGCAGCAGCTCGCACACAAGCAGCGGTCGCTGCCGGAGCACGACGAGATCGAGTCGCTGACCAAGGACCTCACGCAGCTGCGCGACCTGCTCGTCGCCGGGCAGACCGAGGAGAACGACTGCTCCCGCGAGCAGACCAAGGCGGAGCAGGACGTCGACCAGGTGCGCCAGCGCGCCTCCCGCGACCAGCAGCGCCTCGACTCGGGCGCTGTCACGTCCCCCAAGGACCTGGAGAACCTCCAGCGGGAGATCGTCTCGCTGGCCAAGCGGCAGGGTGACCTCGAGGACGTCGTCCTGGAGATCATGGAGCGCCGCGAGTCCGCGCAGGAGCGGGTCGCCGAGCTGACCGGCCGGGTCTCCTCCGTCCAGTCGAAGATCGACGACGCGACGGCCCGCCGGGACGCGGCCGTCGAGTCCTTCGACCGTGAGAGCGCGACGCTGACCAAGGAGCGTGAGGTCGTCGCGGGCTCCGTGCCCGCCGATCTCCTGAAGCTCTACGAGAAGCTCCGCGAGCAGCAGGGCGGCGTCGGTGCGGCCCGCCTCTACCAGCGCCGCTGCGAGGGCTGCCGCCTGGAGCTGAACATCACCGAGGTGAACGAGGTGAAGGCGGCCGCTCCGGACGCGGTGCTGCGCTGCGAGAACTGCCGCCGGATCCTGATCCGTACCTCCGAGTCAGGTCTGTAAGGGGCCCGTCGCTTGCGAGAGCTGATCGTCGACCCCGGCGGGGGCTCCCGGGGCAACCCGGGGCCCGCGGGCTACGGCGCCGTCGTCACCGACGCGGCGCCAGGAGAACCGGGGGAGACACCGGCTGAGCGGGCCGAGTCGGCTGAACCGACCGAGCGGGCCGAGCCGGGTGAGCGGGCCGGCCGCCCGGACCCGTCCAGGAGCGAGGCGCCGCACAAGGGGCGCGGGGAACTGCGCGCCCAGCCAGAACCGGCCGGCAGCCCGCCGACTACCAGCAGCCCGCCGACTACCGGCAGCGGGCCGACTACCGAAAGCCCGCCGACTACCGACAGCCCCCGCAACGTGGCCCAGCCACCCCCCGACCTGAGCACCCCCACCACCTTCGTACTCCTGCGTCACGGTGAAACCCCCCTGACCTCCCAGAAGCGGTTCTCCGGAAGCGGCGGCAGCGACCCGGTCCTGTCGGACGCGGGCCGGCACCAGGCAGAGCGCGTCGCGAGCGAACTGGCCGCGCGCGGGACCGTACAGGCCATCGCGTCCTCCCCCCTGACCCGCTGCCGCGAAACCGCGGAGATCGTGGCCGCGGCACTGGGACTCGGTGTACGGATCGAGGACGGACTGCGCGAGACGGACTTCGGGGCGTGGGAGGGCCTGACCTTCGCCGAGGTACGGGAGCGCCACCCGGACGACATGAACGCCTGGCTGGGTTCGGCCGACGCCGCTCCGACCGGCGGCGGCGAGAGTTTCGAAACGGTGGCCCGGCGCGTGACCAGGGCCCGCGACGACCTGCTCGCGGCCTACGCGAGCCGCACCGTGCTCCTCGTCTCGCACGTCACACCGATCAAGACCCTCGTACGGCTGGCCCTGGGCGCCCCGCCGGAGTCCCTGTACCGCATGGAGGTGTCGGCGGCCTCGCTCTCGGCGGTGGCGTACTACGCCGACGGCAACGCGAGCGTACGGCTCCTCAACGACACGTCTGCACTGTCCTGAGCCGTACTGTCCTGAGCTGCACGGTCCTGAGCTGCATTGCACCTACGGGGTCAGGCCTGCGGCCTCCCGCGCCAGCTTCTCCACCCGCGCCCAGTCCCCGGCCGCGATCGCGTCCGGCGGGAGCATCCAACTCCCGCCCACGCAATGGACGTTGGGCAGAGCGAGATACTCCGGTGCGACAGCGGGACCGACGCCACCCGTCGGACAGAAACGGGCCTGCGGAAGCGGTCCGGCCAGTGCCTTGAGATACGCCGTGCCGCCGGCCGCCTGAGCCGGGAAGAACTTCATCTCGTGCACTCCGCGCTCCAGCAGTGCCACGACCTCCGAGGTCGTCGAGACCCCGGGCAGGAACGGCACCCCGGACGCCTTCATCGCGTCGAGCAGTGTGTCCGTCCAACCGGGGCTGACGAGGAAGCGCGCCCCGGCGTCCACCGAGTCCGCCACGTCGGCGGGCGAGATGACCGTGCCCGCCCCGACCACCGCGCCCGGCACCTCGTCCGCGATCGCCCTGATGGCGTCGAGCGCCACGGGCGTCCGCAGCGTCACCTCGATCGCCGGCAGGCCGCCCGCGACGAGTGCCCGCGCCAGCGGAACGGCGTCCGAGACGTTCTCGACGACGACCACGGGCAGGACGGGCGCGAGTTCGAGCACGGACGAACGCGGCGATGACGGCGGCAGGGGTGAGGTCATGACCACATCCTGCCCGCGAGTATCAGCATGCGCAAAGGGCGTTGCGCACACTGCAACGACCCGCGGTTCCGGCAGTCCCGCAGTTCTACAGTCGGTCCCGCTGTCTCACAATCCCGCAGGTCAGTGGACCTCGTCCACGAGCACGTCCAGCATCCACGCCTTGCCCGCACCGGTCGGAGGCGCCGCCTCCACCACGTACCCCAGATCCCGCAACGCCTCCACCAGCTCCGCGGGCCCCGAAGGCACGGCCCCGGACTCCATGAGGCTGCGCACGATGCGTCCCTTGGTCGCCTTGTTGAAGTGGCTGACCACCTTCCGGGTCGGCGCATGCAGTACCCGTACGCTCGCCGTGCGCCCCGCGAGCTCGCCCTTCGGCCGCCACGCGGCCGCGTACGCCGAGGACCGCAGGTCCAGCACGAGGCCACGCCCGGCGGCCTCGGGCAGCACGGCGGCCATCGGGGCCCGCCAGTGCGAGCCCAGTGCCCCGAGCCCCGGCAGCTTCACGCCCATCGAGCAGCGGTACGAGGGGATCCGGTCCGTCACCCGGACCGCACCCCAGAGCCCCGAGAAGACGAGCAGCGACCGCGCCGCCCGCCGCTTCCCCGCGGTGTCGAGCGAGGCCAGGTCCAGGGAGTCGTAGAGAACACCGGTGTAGATCTCCCCGGCGGGCCGGGCACCCGCGGTCCGCAGTTCCGTGTTCTTGGCGATCTCGCCGCGCAGGCCCTCGCTCAGTCCGAGCACCTCGCGCGCCTTCTCCTCGTCACCCACGCACAGCTCCACCAGCTCGTCGAGGACCGCCTGCCGCGCCTCGGCGAGCCCCGGCAACGACAGCGACTCCGGCTTCAACGGCGCGCCCCGCCCAGAGGGAGCCTTTCCTTCGGACGGCGGCAACAGCACGAGCACGGTGGTTCTCCCTGGGACTTTCGGTACGTACGAGAAGCCACGCCAGCCTACGGGGTGCCGCTCACCCCACCTCGTCCTACGCCCGCCCCGCCCCGCCGCGTGAGGTCGCGTACGGCGCCCGCCAGCGCGTCGGGTTCATCGGCGTGGAAGCGGATCAGCTGTACGTCCCTGGGGCGCCCAAGGGCGGTGAAGTGCCGTACCGGGGCGGACAGTTCGAGCGTGATCGTGGTCTGCGCGGCCATGGCGAGGTCGAGCCGGCCCTCGCTCCGCTCGTGCGTGGTGACCAGCTCGCGCCGTACGGAGGTGATCGAGGCGAGCGGGACACGCAGGTCGACGTGGGCGGACCGGCGGATGCGCAGAACCGTGTCGTCGAGGACGTGCGGACGGGTCACGGACGCCGCGTGCATGCCGACGACGAGCAGCAGCGTGTAGACGTCGAGGGTGAACACGATCCGGTGCATGGCGGGATGGTTCCGCAGCAGCACCGCCATGCAGGCGCTCTCCAGGACACACACGAACCCGAACGCGAACATCATCGCGCCCTGTCCTCGGGCGTATCCGAAGGCCCGCCCCCGGCCGACGCCGTGCGGGCGCCGGGCCACCCACCGGGCGATGCTCGCCAGCAGCCGCCCCTCGTTGGCGGCGAGCCGCCGCACGGCCCTCATCGTCCACGCCCCTCGCGCGCACGCCCCACACGCGCCTGCTCCTCGCGCGCACGTTCCACGAGGAGCTGGATCGTCCGGAGGACCGCCGCGGACTGTGCGGGCGGGAAGTCGTCGAGGAAGGTGCTCAGGAAGCCGCCGCTGCTGTTCGCCTCGGTCCCGTCCAGGTCGAGTCCCGCGAGGTCCAGGTCGGCCAGGGCCTCGTCCGGAAGGCATGCGCCGAGGGCGTGGGCGGCCTCTTCGACGCGCGGGTCGGCCGGGTCGGCGTCCGCGAGCGAGTCCAGCAGCGCGTATGCCGAGTGCGTCCGCTCCAGAGCGCCGGGTACGTCGGCGGTGGCACGCAGCGCCGACAGCAGGCGGTCCCGGTCCTCCGGGGCCGCGACCGTCTCAAGGAGAGCCATCATCTCGCGGTCCTTCGCGGCGATCGCCGGTTCCGGGTTCCGGGTCAACTCGCTGAAAATGGAGGCAAGTTCGGGAGACACGGGCCCCTCGGCGGGCATGCTCTCCCCGTCGAGCAGGGCGCGCAGCCGCAGCCTCCTGGCCCGGATCGCCGCCTCCTGGCGTGCCAGGTCGTCGTCGAGTTCCGCGAGCACCTCGGCGAGGTCGCGGCCGGCGTCGTCCGCGAGGACGTCCCGGACCTCGGCGAGGCCGAGCCCCAGCTCGGTCAGCCGCCTGATCCGGGCGAGTGCGACGGCGTGCCGCAGCCCGTAGTCGCGGTAGCCGTTGGGGCGCCGCTCGGGTTCGGGCAACAGCCCGAGGTGGTGGTAGTGCCGCACGGTCCGCGTCGTGACGCCGACGGCGGTGGCGAGCTCTCCGATCTGCATGCCCTCAGTAGAAACGTTGACGTTGCGGCAGGGTCAAGCGAGAACGCGCCACGGCGCGGCCCCGGGCACACCGCCACGCGGCTCACGCGGCTCACGCGGTCCGGGCCGACCGGGCATCCGGGCCGACCGGGCATCCCGGGCCGACCGGGCATCCTGACGGCAGGCCTGGGGCTCGGCCTGGCCGGCGTGGCGGTCCTCACGATCCCGCACCTGACCGGCGGCAACACCCGTTCCCTCACGGAGATGCTGGTGACGGTGGTGGGCTACGCGACGGCCCCGCTCATCATGGCCCGCTACCTGAGGCACGTCCCGACCCTGCAGCTGCTGGCCCCCTGCCTGCTCCTGTCAGCGCTGGTGTACGCCCCCGCCGCGGCCCTGCAGTGGCCGTCGCAGGTTCCCGCCCCCTCGGTCCTGGCCTCCCTCGCGGGCCTGGGCGTGATCTGCACGGCACTGGCCTTCGTGGCCTTCCTGGAACTGATCCGGGAGGTGGGACCGACCCGGGCCGTGGTCTTCACCTACGTCAACCCGGCCGTGGCGGTGACGGCGGGCATGCTCTTCCTGGACGAGGAGCTGACCGCGGGCGTGGTGGCGGCCTTCGCCCTGATCCTGCTGGGCTCCCTCCTGGCCACGGCCTCGGGACGGCGGCGGGGCGAACGCCCGGTAGCATGGTCGACACGACAGACGAGTCGGGCGGACGGCCGCGTGGAGTCCCCTTCGGGGGTGCTTCCCGAGGAACGTCCGGGCTCCACAGGGCAGGGTGGTGGCTAACGGCCACCCGGGGTGACCCGCGGGACAGTGCCACAGAAAACAGACCGCCCGGGACCTCGGTCCCGGGTAAGGGTGAAACGGTGGTGTAAGAGACCACCAGCGCCTGAGGTGACTCAGGCGGCTAGGTAAACCCCACCCGGAGCAAGGTCAAAAGGAGCGCCGTAAAACGCGCTCTGCGCGGACGTTCGAGGGCTGCCCGCCCGAGTCCGCGGGTAGACCGCACGAGGCCGGCGGCAACGCCGGCCCTAGATGGATGGCCGTCTCCCCGGCCGCCGCGAGGCAGCCGGGCGACAGAACCCGGCGTACAGCCCGACTCGTCTGCCGCCAAGGGCCTTTGACCAGGGAAAATACTGATCAGAGGCCCTTTCTCGTAGATCCGGGGGTTTGGTCAGACCCCGCTCCATACCGTTTCAAACCGGACTGCGCGGCTACGTACGTGTGCTTCGTCGACGGCGGGCTGTTCCCAAGGGGTGGCGCCCTGTTCCGAGGATCCTCGCTAGCCGGAGTGACGGGCGTCAGCTCGTGGTGACCAGCTCGTCGAGCAGCAGCTCCACCAGACTGTTGTCACCGAGGAAGCTCTTCACCGAGGCGTCCTCGTTGCGTTGAGGGTCCATGCCCGACCAGTTCAGCGCGTATCCCGCGTCGGCGCTGAGTTGGGCAAGGAACGCCCGCTGGGCACGGCCGTTGCCCTCGCGGAACGGGTGGAGGACGTTCAGGTCGCCGTACAACGTGGCCAGTTGGATGACGAATTCCTGCCGGGGGAGATTCTGAAGCTGACCGGAGGAGGCGAGACGGCCGAAGACCTCTCCGGCGTAGAGCACCAGGTTTCTCGCCGGGCAGAACGGTGTGCGCTTGGCGATGTTCACGGTGCGTAACTCGCCTGCTCACGGATAGATGTCACCGAATACCGCGGCATGGAACGCTTGAAGATGGCCGAGTTCGTACGCGCCGGGTAGGGGGCGTTCGGCGAGCATGACGAGGCGCGCCCGGGTGATGTCCGCCTCCGCTGCAGCGAGCAGCTGATGGTCGGTTATACCGAGCTTGTTGCGCAGCACGCCGTTGGGCATGGCGTACGGATCGTTCATCCTGCCCGCCGCTCCGACGTCTGTCGGTGGCGGGCGATCGCGCGGGCGACAAGGGTGTCCGCGTCAAGGTCGCCCTTCACGTACGCCTCGGTGTCGCGGTCGGATGCCTCGGAGGCGTGGAGCCCCTCCGCCTCGATGGAGCCGGTGGCCGAGGCGACGGCCGTACGCCGTGCGGCTCGGCCGCTCAGCGCCTCGAAGGCATCCACGGACAGGAGGACGCCCTGGGGCTTGCGGTGGGCGCCGATCAGGATCGGGTCGGCATCCGCGCCGGACTCCGACAGGTCGGTCAGGATCCGCGACAGTCTCGCGCGCGCGTCGCTGACGGTCACGACCTCAGGGATCTCCATGCTGTCACCGTACCCATATAGAGGCTTGATTCTGTACAGATTCTAGTACGGATTCCTGCGAGTGTCCCGCCCCGGGCGCGGCCCTGGAGGTATCCCCACCCCGTCCCGGAGGCTGTCACGCCGCCACAGCTGAGCGAGGCCCAGTTCGCCGTGCTGGAAGCGGAGCTGGCCAAGGGGTCAGGCCAGGTGCCGAACCGAGCCGAGACCGCGAGGTCCTCGCCGATGTCGGCGGCGTTGAACCGGACTACCGGCACATCGCGCCGGTTGGAGTTCGGTGATCACCATGTCGGCGATGTCGTCCGCCTCGGTGGCCACCAGAACCGGCTCCGAGAACCGATGTCGGCCGCTGACCCCGTCGACCGGACTCGGCCGCCCCCGACACCTCCTCGCCGACCAGCTCACGCAGGTCGCGCTGACGGGCGATGAACGAGACCACCGGGACGGCACGGCGGGCGTCGCCGCCCTCCACGAAGTTGGTGACCTTGCTGGCTTCCTTGGCCACGAACTTCTGGTCGTGGATGAGGGCCGCGAGCCACAGGATCAGCTCGTCCATGAAGAGGATCAGCCCGTCGTAACCGAGCGCCTTGGCGTGCTCGGCGAGCACGGACAGGCCGGCGTCGAGTGAGACGAACCCGTGCGCGTCCTCGGCGGCGTTCTTCGCGAAGCCCGGCAGCAGGTGCGTGCTCGCGTCCTGGACCAGCCGAGCCCGCAGCTCGGGGGGCGTCGACGGGCTGACCAGGTTGAGCGCCTGGCCGCCCTCGTGGACCTCCTCGGCGGCGAGGGCGGTGTCGAGCAGCTGAGGTGTCCAGCCGAACGCCTCGCCCCACTTGTCCTCCTCGTCCGCCGTGCCGTCGCCGCCGCCGTCCGCCGAGGTGAGGCCGCCGATCACCGCCTGGTCGCCCAGGCGGGACCGCATCGCCCGGATGTCCTCGAACAGGGCGTCCGTCCGGTACACCTGAGGCGTCGGCGCCTCGGGGTGCAGCTTCTTGACGTGGCTGACGTATCCGCCGAGGATCCGCTGCTCAAGAGCTTTCGCCCCGAGCATGTGGTACGGCACGAGCAGGAACCGTTTCCCCTCGGTGCCGAGTCACTCGTGCTTGGTGAGCACCGGGTCCAGGTCCGTCCGCGCGCGGGCCGCCGGGGCCCCGCTGAGCAGGGCGTGCAGCACCGCCATGAAGTGCGACTTACCGGAACCGAACGACCCGTGCAGATAGGCCGCCTTCGACGTGTGCCCGTCGAGCGCGGCCCGGATCAGCCCGAGCGCCTCGTCGAAGTTCTCCAGCAGCCGTTCCGTGACCACGTAGTCCCGCAGCGCCCGCTCGGCACCCTCCGGGGACGTTGTCTCCGAGAGCTGGAGGACGAAGTCCGACGTGGATATGGACTCCTTGATGTCGATGACATCGCGGAGCAGGGGCGGCTGATGTGCCATGAACTACCACTCTCCTACGGGCAGTTGAGCGGGTTCGTCCGATCGTATGACCTACCAGTGACGACAGACGACCACTTTTCGCACATGCCTGACTACAGCAGAGTGAGAGCCTTCACTTCTGACTCCGGATGCACGAGCGAGCGCAGCTTGTCGCGCGTCTCCTGGTCCGTCGAGTAGATGACCGTGCCGACCATGCCCCGTGTCAGCAGCACCTTGTAGGTGTTGCGGATCAGCCGGTCGATCTCGCTGTCTGGGGTCGCTTTCGTGAAGATCGGGTCTTTCGACGCGGACCGGTCCACGACCCAGTGGTCCGTACGCCACACCAGGTCGGGCCCGATGATCACGCCCGACCAGTCGTATTCGAAGCCCTGCGCGGTGTAGACGCAGCCGACCTGCCCGAAACCGTCCGGGTCGGTGGCCCACAGGGGCGCGGGCGGCGCACCGAGGACGGACCGGTCGCCGTACACGTTCCAGGGCCGCGCCCACTGTCCGATGACGACGTCGGTGGGCAGCTCGGTCATGTCCGGGGTGACCTTGGTGGTCCACTTCCAGCAGTAGCCGGCCGACATCCGCGCGCCGTAGCCGTCCGCCCGGCGGGCGACGAGGAAGTCCTCCAGTTCCTGCGGGCTCTCGGCGGTCCGCAGCTCCAGCTTGCCGTCCGGCTCCCACGAGTTGGGCGTGCCGCCCTCCAGCCCGAGCAGGTCGACGACCCACTTCTCGTACGCGTCACTGCCGCCGCACCGGAACTGGCCGTCCAGCTCCACCAGCGTGACCTCGAGTCCCTGAGCACGGGCGACCCGCCGGATCTCCTCTGTCGTTCCCATCTCGCCCGGCCGCACCACCTGATGCTGGTCGAGCAGGAACACCGGTACCCGGGCCGCGTCGATCAACTCCGCCACCTGCGGGCGGCCGGTGCGCAGTTCGGCTTTGGTGTAGCGGTTGGCGGAGGTCTTGCGCAGCCGGTGGGCCTCGTCGCAGATCAGTACGTCGAGGTCGTTGGGCTCGGCGTCCATGAAGCTGTTGAAGTACTTGAACAGGTCCCGCACGGCGGGTTTGCGCGCCCCGGCGATCTTGCGCATGGTCTTGGTGAACGACGCGGACCCGGTGGCGTGGAACGCGGTCATCCCGCGCCGGTACAGCTCCCCCAGGAGCGACAGCGCGACGACACTCTTGCCGGAGCCGGGACCGCCGGTCACCACGATGACCTGCTTGTGGCTGGACCGCTTCGCCTCGCGCACGGCGGACATCACCTGCTCGTAGGCGACCCGCTGCTCGGCGATGAGCACGAACTGTTCCCGGTCGCGGATCTCCGCCGCCGCGACGGCCATCAGCTGCTTGGATGGCCGGATCTTGCCGCCGAGCAGCACGTCCGCCGCCTCCGCGCCGGGCTTCGCGGCGAGCCGCGAGCGCAGAAAGTCCAGGAAGGCGCCGCGCTGTTCAGCGGTGTACAGGCGGCCGTGCTGGTCCTCCGTGACAGTCCGCAGACCCGCGATGCGGGACTCGGTGGCGTTGTGCAGAAACGCCACCCCGGCCAGCGACCTCGGCATCCGCTCCAGCGCGCCGTTGAACGACAGCAGGTACTCGCAGTAGCCCCGGACCTGCTTGATCGGGTTGAGCACGGCGTCCGGATACGCGTCGATCCGGCACAGCAGCGGCTCGTCCTGCTCCAGGTAGGCCGCGCTCCACTGCTTGAGTTCGACGACGACGTACGACGGTTCACCGGTGGTCGGGTGGACGCCCGCGAGCACGGCGTCCGCGCGCTTGCTGGTGAGGGGCAGGCTGTACTCGATGAGCACCTCGATGTCGCCGAGCCCGGCGTCCATGAGGGCGTTGACGAGAGCCGGGAGACTGCGTTCCCAGGACCTGACCTCCGACTGCCCGGCGCTCCGGCCGTGCAGATGACGGAAGTTCTCGGTCAGATGCAGCGCCAGCGATCCTTCGAGGATACGGGTGGCCACGGACGCCGCGGACTCACGGAACAGCAAGGGAATGCCCCCAGGCAGCACGAAGAAGACTCGTGCGGGTGGGGGCATGTCCTTCGACGTCCGCCGCGCGCTCTCGCGCAGCGGGTCAGGAAGCCCGTCGGGCCGCTGAGATTGGTTCTCGCCATCCTAGGTGAGGGTGTTGATCACGGCGAGGGGATTGGTACGGAGTCGGCCATGACGTGGCGGTGTGTCACCTGTGCTGTCTGCTGCGGACGTTTGCCTCGGTGACGAGTGCGCTGAGCAACTCGGTCGGGGTGAGGAGGCGGAGACGGTCGGGATCGGCGTCCCATTCGCGGCCACCTGCGAGCGGGCGGAGTTGGACGTACGGGCCCTCGTGGCCCATGACGCGTCCGACGAGATCGCGGGCGCTGTCGTGGACGGCCTTGCCGACAGCGGGGATCTTGTCGGCGTCGCCGGTCACCCGCTGATCCCCTTCATGATCACGCCCGCGAGCAGGAGGGCGACAGGGGGAGCGCACACGCCGAGGTGGACGAGGGCGTACTGGGCTTCGTCCTTGCGGTCGTCCGCCCACGGGGTGCGGATGTCCATCGCGGGGAGCTGGATGCCGGCCCGGGAAAGGGCGGAGGCGAGGGCGTCACGGGCTTCGAGGGCTTCTTCGATCTTGGGGGTGTGAGGAACGGCCTGCGGTGTGGGGGGCATGGAGGGCCTCGTCTGTGTGGTCTCGGCGGTGCGGTGGTCGGTGTGGTTTCGCTGATCCCATGACCCGGCTGCGCTGGGTGAATTACGCTGCGTAGTCCGGGCGTTACGAGAATGCGCCCGGAGGCGGGCGGCCGGGTTGTGGACGGGGCGGTGCTTCCCCGTCGCGCGGAGGCGGTTCCACACGTTCCACATCGCTCACGCGAACGTCCCGGAGGGAGCGGCATGCCGCAGCGACGCGTCATCACCGGTCGCAGTCAGGAACCCCGTCAGCGGTTCGCCGAGGAGTTGCGGACGTTACGGGCGTCGAGCGGGACGAGCCTGCGGGCGCTCGGCGAACGGCTGGGCTGGGACTACTCGTTGTTCGGCAAGATGGAAAAGGGCGAGACGCTGGGCAGCCCGGAGGTCGTCCAGGCGCTGGACACGCACTACGGGACGCCGGGGCTGTTGCTGGCGCTGTGGGAGCTGGCCGCCGGGGACCATACGCAGTTCCGCGAGCGGTACCGGCGGTACATGGCGCTGGAGGCGGAGGCGGTGAGTTTGTGGCACTTCGCGGTGAGTGTGCTGCCGGGGTTGTTGCAGACGCCGGGGTATGCGCGGGAGGTGCTGGCGGCGGGTGGGCTCAAGGGTAAGGAGCTGGAGCAGCAGGTCGAGGCTCGGATGGGGCGGCGGGAGCTGTTGGAGGGGGAGGGCGCGCCCCGCTTCCGGACCATTCTTTCCGAGGCGGTCTTGCGGACGGCGTTGCTGAACGCTCAGGAGTGGCGCGGGCAGTTGGAGCACCTCATTGCGGTGACAAAGCGCCGGAACGTCGCCGTCCAGGTGTTGCCGTTCAGCGCTGGCCCTTACGGGCTCGATAGCACCGACGTGTGGTTCCTGCGGCTGCCGGGCGGACGTACGGTGGCGTACACGGAGAACGCGCACCGTGGCGACCTGATTGAGGACAGCGCGGCGGTTGAAAAGCTGCAAGATGCTTACGATGCGGTACGTGACCTGGCTCTGTCCCTGGTCGAGTCAAGGAAGTTGCTCCTGCGCATGTTGGAGGAAGTACCGTGCGATCCATCGACCTGAGCGTCGTGACGTGGCGCAAAAGCTCGTACAGCAACTCGGATGGTGGCGCCTGCGTCGAAATCTCTGACGACGTTGCCGCTGCCGTCCCAGTACGGGACAGCAAGGTTTCGCAGGGCCCGGCTCTCGTGTTTCCGGCTACCAGCTGGGTCTTCTTCGTCTCGGCGCTCAGGGACGGGGAGTTGAGCACCTGACCAGGCAGGACAACGGCCCTGCAGTTTGTTCGGATCGCGGGGCCGTTGTTGTAGCCGGTGGGTTGCTTCTGGCGGTACTGCGCCCGTCCTCTGGCCGAGGTGGTCGGACGTCAGCGTAGGGCTCGTGCCGCCCGACGCCGAGGTGCCACGGAGGGAACTCCAGCGCCGTCGGCCGATCGTCTTCTCTCGCTGCGTCGGTGCAGCCTTCAAGTGGTTCGGGGCTGGCTACGATCACCGCATGGGTATATCTGATCTTGCTCAGAACGCGGCGGAGTCCATATCGAACGCCGAGCAGGAAGCGCGCGTGCTCATATGCCCGGCGTACGGGAGCAAGGAATCGCGCAAGCACTGGAACGACACCCTCGAACGAGAAGTGCCCTTCCTCCAAGGAGAGCTGGCGCGGCATCTGACGCGCCAACAAATCGAGCGACTCACCCACCTTCATCCTGCGGGCGCGGCCCGTTTCTGGGGTGCCAAGCCGAGCCACGACAAGGCGATGGCCAAGGTCCGCACGGGCGACGTGGCGCTGTTCACCGGGATGAAGAAGGTGCTGGCTGTCGGCGAGGTCGGCGCGATATTCGCCAACGGGGAGTTCGCCGACGAGCTGTGGCCTCCCCATCCGGGAGGCGAGAGCTGGCGAACGGTTTACAGCCTGCGTGACTTCGTGCCGGCCGACATTCCGTACGAGGTGCTGGCCAGGCTGATCAAGTATGCCGACAACTATGGATTTCCCGGTCAGCTGGTGCTGGAGGGCGACAAAGCACGCTCTGCCATAGAAGGTCTGCGTATAACCACCAGGACAGTTCTGGAGCAGCTTGGTATTGACGAGCCGCCCGCCCCCGGCCCAGTTTTGACCCGGCGAGCCGAACTGGAGCGGCAACATACCCCGACCGTCAGCTTCGATCGTGCGGCGGTGACGACCCTCTACCGGCGTGAGGAGCAGCCGCTGGTCACGGAGTTCTGTGGCACACTCGCCACCGCTGCCGGGCGCTTCCGCTCTCCTGCGGGTCTTTGTGACATCTACTTGGAAGGGCCCGACGGTGTCGAGGTGATCGAGGCGAAAAGCCGCACCGGGCACGCGTACGTGCGGGATGCCCTTTCCCAACTGCTGGACTACGCCCCGCACAGTCCACTTCCCGCAGACCGGCTTGCCGTGCTGGTCCCCGGCCCGCTCGACGAGCGGGAGCTGTCGCTTCTCCACCGATACGGTGTCGACTGCATTCACCGGATCTCCCCAGGCGTCTTCCAGCGGGTTCCGGCACCAGATCATAAACGACGCACGATGAAAGAGCTGTGGACGGCGAGCTGAGGCGCCGGCGGCAAGGTGGCCACCACTGGGTGGCGGCGATCGCGTACCGCTCGGCGTGCGAGTCGTACGCGGTGCGGGTCAGGGAGCCGATGAACGGGTCGAGGTAGCCGTCGGTGCCCGCCTCGTAGTCCTTGGCCGGATAGCCCGCCAGGGAGAAGTCGATGAGGACCAGCTCGCGGGTGCGGTTGGGGCGGATGCGGATGGCGATGTTGTCCGGCTTGATGTCGCGATGCCAGACGCCCTCGCCCTCCAGGAAGTCCACGGCGCCGAACAGGTAGTCGCCGTACGCCTCCAACTGGTCCATCTTCAGGCGCCCGTGTTCGCGCAACTGGCGTGCGACCGTCTCCTCGCGGCGGCGGGTGCGTGTGCCGGTTGCGGAGTCGGGGGTCTCGGCGTCCGGGTCGGTGGCCTCGCGCTCGTCGCCCACGTACTCCAGGGCGAGGACCGTACGTGGCTCGATGCGCAGGGGTTCCGGCTCGACGAGCCGGATCACCCGGGAGTCGGGGCGCAGCCGGTTCATCACCTCGGCCTCCTGGACCAGGACCTGGCCCCTGCCGTCCGAGAGACCCACCTTGAGGACGGCCAGCGGCCGGGACTTGCGCGCTTCGGCCTGGAGATCGCGGACCAGGAAGGCCCGGCTGGTGGACCCGGTACCGAGGCGGCGCCGGACCTCCCAGCGTCCGCCGAGGACGTCGCCGGCCACCGCTTCGAGCGGGTCCTTCTCGCGGGCCTCGGCCGGTTCGGGGTCGGGCGGCGCAGAGGTCGGCGCGGTCAGTCCGTCCTCGACGATCTCCAGCATCTCCAGGAACTCGTCCACCGAGGACAGGCGCTGTCCGGGCCGGTAGGCGGTCGCCGCCTGCACGAGGAAGTCGATGTCCTCGGAGAGATCGTCGACCAGCGAACTGGGGCGCAGGCCCTCGCCCGCCTCCAGCCGGGCCAGCAGCTCGGCCTGGCTCGCGGCAGGGGCCTGGCCCGTGACGAGGAGATAGGTGAGGACGCCGAGGCCGTACACATCGAGGTAGACGGGGTCGGCCTTGAGGGCGGTCAGCTCCGGGGCGAAGTACGGGTCGGAGCCCTCCGCCAGGTGCATCGCCGAGAGGGCGGTCGGTGCGAAGCGGGTCACGCCCTGCCCGCTGTCGCCGTCCGTGCCGGAGGCGCGCTGGGTGGCGATCTGCCAGTCGGAGATCTCCAGACGGGGGGGTAAGCCAGGCGGCGTCCTCGCCGACCGTCTGTCCGCGCCGGCCCCGGTCACGGGGGATGAGGTGAACGGCACGGGCGGCCAGCGCCCGGTGGTGGATGCGGGCGGAGTGCGCGGAACGCATCGTCTCCGCGAGCTGACGGACCAGTGCCATCCGGCCGAGGATGTCGAGGCCCTTGCCGTGCTGGAGCAGGTACTCGTCCAGGCGCAGCGTGCGCGGATCGTAGTCGAAGATCAGGGCGGGGCCCGCGGAATGCCCGGACGGGTAGTACTGCTTGAGCTGGACGACGCCGGGATGCTTGAACCGCTGCAGCACCGCCGCCTCACGACGGGCCGCGCTCTCCACCGACCGCCGGATCGACGCCTCCGACCCGCGCTCGCTCAGGTAGACACGGACACGCGGCACCTCGGGCAGTTCGCTGTAGTCGGCCCAGGTCGGACCGGAGTCGAAGGACTTACGGTCCAACTCGTACGGGCCGACCTTGTACTCGGCGTCACTGCGCCGGATGCCGATCCGGTCGAGCGCGGTCTTGATCTCACGGGAGTCGATGGCCGTGATGCGGCGTCGCTCGTCGCGCGGCGGCTGCTTCAGCGTCGCGACCAGCTCGTCGACGGTGTGGACGCCGTTCTGGTCGTGGGCCGGCAGCCGGACGCGCAGGCCGCCGTCGGTGAAGCAGACGGCCTCGCCGACCCACACCCGCCTGCCGTTCTGGCCGAGCAGCCCGGCCAGTTCCTTCGCCTTCTTGTTGACGAGATGGAGCGGGTTGCCGTGCGGGCGTCGATGGCCCCCGGGGGTGGTCTGCACCCAGGTGCCGTTCTCGCTGGTCACCGAGCCGTGCCAGTCCTTGAGCTCGATCATGTAGACGCCGCCGGGGGCGACGACGAGCAGGTCGACCTCGCGGACGTGACCGGT
Organism: Streptomyces sp. NPDC048484; assembly: GCF_040651415.1. Classification (NCBI taxonomy): domain Bacteria; kingdom Bacillati; phylum Actinomycetota; class Actinomycetes; order Kitasatosporales; family Streptomycetaceae; genus Streptomyces; species Streptomyces sp. NPDC048484. Next base: position 10,868 of record NZ_JBEZJY010000028.1, on the reverse strand, counting down.
GTGGGCGGTGAACGTGAAGTTCGACCACGCCCGCCAGGGATCAGCGTCCGGCAGCTTCTCCCGGATGGCTTCCAGGCCACGGTGTTCATGGTCGAACTCGGACTCGGTGACCGTGGTCCACCGGCCTTGCCGCATGCGCTGTCCCCGGCCACGCTCCGTTCCTGGCCTTACATGCCGTTTCCGCCACGTCACGGACCCGGTGAATCCTAGCCGTGGCCGACGACAGCGGGTAAGCCGTGCGTCAAGCCGCAACCGTCGGCCTGAGGTGCGCGCGGGGGACACGCGAGCAAAGAGCGTTGGCAGCGCTCCAACGCGCCACCATTTCCGCTGGTTCGGCTGAAGAAGCACTGGCCGGGACGGAGACTTTCCCGCTACTGATGGAGGCTTGGGTCGGGGAACGGGGGGATCCGATGCTGCTCGTCGTGGGGTTGCTGGTGCTCGGCGGCACCGCGCTGGTGTCGCGTTGCGGGGGACCCACAGCCTTCCACCGGCCCTGTCGCCGCAGACGCAGGGGGCTGTTCGCGCGTTGCCGGGACCATACCTTCACCTTGATCACGATCACCGACCTGGCGGGCCTCGGGCTGTTCGGTCTGGCCTTCGGTATGTGGGCGCTCTTCGGCCTGGTCGCCTGATGCGCCGCAGGCGGAGCCAAGGAGGGTGGGCCGCCATTCCCTGGTGGGTGTGGGGCACGGGCGCCCTGGCCGTGGTCAGCGGTCTGTGGCAGGCGGCCGAGCAGTGGCCGGCGCGGACGGGCATCGCACTGACCGCCGTGGCGGTGGGGGTGGGCCTGAAGCCTGGGCGGCTGGCGGTACAGAGATGGGCTGGGCGCTCGGCGCTTCCCGCGGGGCCCGTGCGCTATTCGCTGGCACATCTCGATGCCTTGGACCCCCGGGCGTTCGAGCTGGCGATCTGTTCCCTGCTGCGCCGGGACGGGCTGACCGCGGAGCATGTGGGCAGAGCGGGGGACAAGGGCGCCGACGTCCTCGTCGTCGATCGTTCGCAACGACGAGTCGTCGTGCAGTGCAAGCGGCTGCGTCCGGACCGAAGGGTCGGGGACCAGGATGTGCAGCGGGTCAACGGCACGTATCGCCACGACCACGGTGCCCAATTCGCGGTGATCGTCACGACCGGAGGCTTTACGGCAGCCGCGAGGGCCAGCGGCCCACGCTATGGGATTCGCCTGGTGGACCGGGGCGCCCTGGAGAGGTGGGCGGATCTGGGTGAGCCGCTGTACCGGATTCTGCGGATCCGGGACGAGGGTGAACGACGCAGGCGCTGGGCGCCAGGGGCATGGCGGCGGGGAAACTCACTAGGGTGACGGAAAATCAGCATCACTCGTAATTCCCTTTCAGGGCAGGCGAGTTGGCAGTACTAGGGGGAACATGTCCGACGAGATCGAGTCCGCGCGAATCCAGGTGTTCGGCGCCGACCCGCGGCATGCGGAGCTCGAAGCGCGAGAGCTGCGTGAGGTTCTGAGGGGGCTGGACGGTGCCCAGGTGCGCTTTGCTCCGCCCGAAGCGCCGCAAGCCACTGAGGGCGCGAAAGGGACAGAACTGCTGACCCCGGAAGTCGTCCTCATCCTCACCACGGGCACTCTCGCGCTGGCGAGGACGGCCATCAAGGCGTGGGTCGAGGTGCGGAAGAGCCGCAAGGTGCGTGTTGTGCATGCCGACGGAACGGTCACGGAGTTTCAGGGCGGAGTATCCGGGCGTGAGGTGAAGTCCCTGCAGGGTGGTCAGGGTAACCAGGGCGACGGCCCGGCGGACGAGCGATGAGCCGCAAGCATGCCTTACTCGTGGGCACCGCCGTCTATGAGGACGTCAACTTCCCCGCCCTGTCTGCTGTGCGCGCAGACCTCCACTACCTGAGCCAGGTTCTGGAGATGCCGGCGGTCGGCAGGTACGAGAAGTGTGTACGGGTCGAGGACTCGTCGAAGGCCGCGATCAAGCAGGCCGTCGAACAGTTCCTCAGGGACCGTGAGCCGGACGAACTGGTGGTGCTCTATCTCAGCGGCCACGGGGCGTACGACCGTGAAGACGGTCAGCTCTACTACGTGACCACGGACACCGAGGCGGACCGGCTCCAGCAGACCGCGCTCGAAGCCTCCTACGTGACCGACCAGTTGGAGAAATGCCCCGCTCGGCGCAAAGTCCTGCTGCTCGACTGCTGTTTCAGCGGCAGCGCGGTGCAGGGCTTTCGCAGCAAGGGAGCATCACACTCGGCCACCTCACCTGTGGTCGAGGCCAGCGGTGTGCACGTCATCACCGCGTCGCAGCACTGGGAGCAGGCGTTCACCACCGATGCGGACCAGCCCTCGCAGTTCACCAGAGCGATGGTCGAAGGCCTGCACTCGGGACAGGCGGACCTGGACGGTGATGGGCAGGTCTCGGCGAACGACCTGTTCCGGTACATCAGCCGTGACTTGCGGAAAGCCCCTGACGGACGCCGGCAGACACCGACCCAGTCCAGTCTTCAGGTGACCGGGGACATCTATCTCGCCGATGCCTCCACCGGCCGTCAGATCCCTGCCCTCAAGCCGCTGCCCGCCGGGCTCACAGCGGTCACCGACGGTGCGGGAGGGGTGACGCCGGCACCGGTCAAGTCCACTGAGGCAATACACGACGACTCCGCCTTCACCGACACCGACTGGGCCGGACTGCTGACGTACTACCAGCACTGTCTGGAAGCGGAGAACTCCACCGACCAACTGCTCCCACTGGTGGGCAGTGATCCCCCACGCGCGGTCTGGCCGGCAGGGGAGGAAGTCCTGCTCTCCGGCATGGAAGCCACGGTGCAAGCGCCGGAACGCGTCGTGGATCTCGCCGAGCATGCCCACAAGGACGGTGCCGACCTCTGGTACGGATACCCCGTCGCCGTCCTCTACGACGGCAAGCGGCAGGTGTGCGCGCCGCTCGCCATGCGTCAGATCGAGGTCGAACGCGATCCGCAGGGACGCAGTGTGGTGACGCCCACCGGGCCGATCGTCCTGCATCCCAAACTTGTCCTCGACCGGCTGGGCAAGGACGAGGGCAAGGAACTGCTCGCCGCCTACCAGCCCAACTGGCGGCCGGGCTTCCGGGAGGACATGGTCCGTGACCTGCGCAGCCTGTTGCAGGAGCTGGGGCTGCCCGACACGGAGCACCTCGACCCCGGATCGCTCGGCGACGGCAGCTCGTTGTACGCCGCGCACGAGGGTGCCCGCAATGTGGCGGTCGTCTTCGCCGCACGGTCGGACTCGGCGGCCACCGCACAGCTGATGAAGGACTACAGAACGCTGCAGAGGAGCGTCGGACAGTTCGCCGACACCGCGCTCGGGGCGTTATCCGGGCGCGCGGAGCCAGGAGCGGACGGGAGCGCCGAGCAGGACGTGCAGGTGGTAGCTCCACTGGAACTGAACGAAGGACAGGAAGCGGTCATCCGGGCCGCCATGGTCCGCAGGCTCACCGTCGCCACCGGGCCGCCCGGCACCGGGAAGAGCCAGCTCATCGTCAACGCGGTCGCCACGGCCAGAGCGGCCGGCCAGACCGTGCTCGTCGCGTCGACCAACAACAAGGCGGTGGACGAGGTCTGGGAGCGCTGCGAAGCCCTGGCGCCGGGCCTGCTCGTACGTACCGGCAATCAGGCCGCTGTCGAGGAAGAGTTGCGGACGCTGGAGCAGTTGACCCGCAGCGTCCGGCCCCACCAGTCTTCCCAGATACACAGGGGAGAATTACGGAACCAGCTTCGGGAGCAGGAGGCGCTCCGTCGTCAACTCGCGGAGGTCGCCTGTCGGGAACGGGAGTTGGCCGATCTCGGCCAACTTCGCTTCTCGTACGCCGAACAACACCATGGCGACCCTCAGACGCTGGTTACGGCCCTGGGCGACGATGTATCCCTCGGCCGGTGGTTGCGCCGGGCCCGGACAGCGGTCCGCCTCGGGATCTTCGGCGGGTGGCTGCGAAGCCGATGCCTGCGCGGTCTCGCCCCGCTGTCAGTACAGGTTGCAGGGCGCCAGGATTTCGCCGACCTACTGTCTTTCGCGGAAGCCGAGGCAGCTTGGCGGCAGAAAAGCACCGAAGCCGACGCGGTAGCGGACGACGCCCAGCTCCTGACGATGCTCCGGGAGACCGATCGGCGGGTTCGGGAGACGGCGGCGGCATTGCTGCAGGCGTCGGTGGCGGAGCAGGCGACGACCGCGCGTGCTGCCATCCACGATCGCATCGAAGCCGTGAAGTCACGATCACCGCGGCAGTGGTCGGCCTTGGAGCGGATCATGCCGCAGGTGTCGGGCTGGGCCGTCACCGCAAGGTCCCCCCGGCGCTTCCGGGACCGGGCCGCCCTCTTCGACCTGGTCATCGTCGACGAGGCGAGCCAGTGCTCCACGCCGGATGTGCTGCCCCTGCTCTTTCGCGCGCGGCGGGCTCTGGTGATCGGTGACCCCATGCAGTTGCAGCACATCACCACACTTCAGCCCCGGCAGGAGGCCGAGGCACACCGTGGGGCGGGGCTGCGCGCGAGCTGGCTGGACGAGCACCGGCTTGAGCACCGCCGTTACTCCTCGTTCCATGCGGCTGCCCATGCGGCCGGGAAAACTCTGCTGCTGGAGGAGCACTTCCGTTGTCACCCGGACATCATCGGCATCTCCAACCGCCATTGTTACGGCGGTCGGCTGACCGTCCTCACCGAACCCCGGTCGTTGCGACGCCTCGACGGAGTCGACGCGGTTCAGTGGCTCGATGTGGTGGGAACAGCACGCAGAGGCGGCAACGGGTCGTGGGCGAATCAGGAGGAGGCGGAGCGCGTCCACCTTTCGGTGGAGCGACTGCTGCAGCGGCTGCCTGAAGGCTCGACGGTAGGGGTCGTCACCCCTTTCCGCGCCCAGAAAGACCTGATCGCCGAACGCTGGAAGCACGAGTCGCGGGTACGGGTCGGTACGGTGCACACGTTCCAGGGAGGACAGCAGGACGTGATCCTGTTGTCACTCGTCGCGGGCGCGAGAATGCGCCCCAGCGCGGTCAACTGGCTCTGCCGCGAGATCAACCTCTGGAACGTGGCCATCACCCGCGCCCGTTCGCACCTCATCGTGGCCGGCGACCGTGACTTCTGGTCGGCCCGTGCGGGAATGCCACATGCGCTGCTGGACGCGGCTGAGGACAAAGCCGCGCTGCTTCCGTTCGGGGCGGAATCCGGACAGCAGCACGAGCTTGTCGGTGACCGCCTTCAACTCCTGCTGACGGACGAGATCTCCGGAGTCCTGCTCGACCGGAACATCACGACCGACGGCTATCCCTGTGACTTCGACGTCCGCCGGGGTACGGGCGCGGCCCAGGTCCAGCTGGACCATGGGGCGTCGGCCGGAGTGGAGGTCGCTCGCCACCTGAGGCTCGCCCTCAGCCATGCGGCCCTGCTGCCGAACGGGGTGCGGCTGCCTGCCTGGCATGTGTGGGCCGGCCGAGCGGAGCGTGTGACGGGGCGGCTCAGCGGCCGATGAGGGCGAAGCGCAGATACCGGAGCGAGGACAGCGCCCGTGCCGACCGCCTGGCCGCCGCGATCTCGGCCTCGACCGCGGCCAACCGGCCGTGTGGATCACCGAGTTGTCTGACTCGCTGGGCGAACTGCTGACGTTGCTGAGAGGCGTGCCTGGCGGCGAGCTGGTCTTCACCGGTGAGCCGGGCAAGTCCCGAGCTCAGCTTCCTTCCCGCGTCCTCGCGCGCTGTGCGGGCTGTCGTCTCCGTCGCCCGACGCCGACGGGACAGGTCTGCCTCACGTTGTACGAAGTCGGCTTCGATGGACTGGCGCCTCGCCGCGGGCAGGCTTGACGGTGCGCGAGAGGAGACACGGGCGTACTGCCGTATCCGCCACGACTCCAAGGTTCTGGCGCGGTTCTCACCGATGCCCTTGATGTCGAGTCTGCGTCCGTCGGCCGCATTGATCAGTCCCGTTACGCTGTTGTACCGACCACCGGCACTGACCAGAGTGATGCCGGTGAAGTCAGCCGCCGTTCGGACTCCTTGCGTGGCCAGGGCCTGGACCAGTGACCGTCCGATGCCGGTCAACTCCTTCTCGTGCAGGCGGACCCTACGCAGTTCGGCGTCGATGAACTCCTTGCGGTAGCTCGCCAAAGCTTGGTCCAGAGTCGTCCGGCGCTGCCCTGCGAGGGAGGCGATGCCCCTGTCGATGGCTTGCTGGTCCTGGACCTTCTTCTTCTCCGCCGTCTTGACGGCCTTCTCATGGGAGCGCTCCAGCTTTGTCTGAGCGGCCGTGAGCTGACTCCTTCGGGCGATCTCCGAAGCGTCGAACTCCTGCCGCTTCCGCTGGAGCTGATCAGCCTCCCTGACGGGGCCGAGCGTGGCACGCCGCTTCTCCCGGAGTTGGCTCAGGTGGGCGCGCAGGATCTTGGTTTCCGGACGTGTGTAACGGGTCGCGCGGGTGGTGAACGCTGTGACACCCAGAGTTCCGCCGTAGGAGAGTGCTGTGACGAGCGGAGACACCAGCTCGGCCAGAGCGGGGGCACTCGGTGTCAGCACAGCCAGCGGCAGCAGGAGTCCGAGCAGCACGTCCGCGGCACGGCGCTGCGTGTACTTGCCCGGAAGTGAGCCAGCCGGCGGCGCGGATACGCCAGTACTGGACGCGGTGGTGGTCGCGGTGACATGACTGTTGAGCCAGTCCGGTCGACGTCCCGTACCCGCCCGGGGGCCGGGGGTGTGAGCCCCGGGCGGGGGAGCGACCGCCACCGAGAGACGTGGGACGAGTGACAACGGCTGCCAGGCCAGTGCCTTGATCTGCTCTGCCAGGCCACGCACAGTGCTATTGGTGTGGCTGAGCAGAGTGGGGAGACGAACGGACCCGGCAGGGTTCTTGAAGTCGTCCTCCGTCAGCAGGAGGTACTCACCGTCCGGTTCGTGGAGGCGTGTCCACAAGGACGGATCAGCGGCGACGGCGTGCAGGGCGAGATAGATGACCCAGTTCGAGAAGTGGTCGAGGGTACCGTCGAAGTCGTCGTCTCCCCGGGCCGGAGACTGGTAGTTGCGGTGTCCGCGTTCCGTGCTGTGGCGTCCGTTCAGCGCCGGTACGAACATGCCGTCGTAGTCGACCAGCCGGAAAGTGCTGTCCTGTGCCACCAGCAGATTTCCGTGCTGCAGGTCGCCGTGCGCGATGTCGTGCGCGGCAAGATCCGTGGTGAGCTGGGCGAACCGCTCGGCGAGTGCCAGCACCGCCGCGCTGTCCGTGTAGTGATGATCGAGCCAGTTGGAGAGGGTCACGGCCTCCACCCAGTCCATCTTCAGGACGGGAAAGCGCGACCCATTGACAAGAATGCCCTCCGGTACGTAGTCGAAGCCGATCCGCCATGGTTGTGAGAGCGAACCCGGAGCGATACCGGAAAGTTTGCTGCTGATCGCCTCGTAACGGTCCTGCTGGTCGCGCACGTGAGAGGTGAAACACTTCAGGGCATACCGTCGGCCGACGGTGGACGTCAGGGAGAAGACGCTCGCGAACTGTCCGGAGATGGGGCGGGGGAGACCGAGCTTGTTGACCTGTGGCCGGGCTCCGCGCAGGTCGAGATCCTGAAAGCACACTGCGGTGTTCTGGAGAGCCTCCTGGTACTCCCGGCCAGAAGGAAAGGCCAGCGGCCCCTGCACAGTGCTCACGCCTCACTGCCCTTCGACATCTATGCGTACGACGGCCACGTCGTCGTTGTGGAGTGCGCCTTCCGAGCGAAGTCTCTGAAGCCAGTCCGAGAAACGAGGTCCGTCATGAGGGCCGGAGAAATCCGAAAGCTCACCCAGAACGGACGCGTGATCGGCGGCGGAAAGGAACCAGTGGGCGAGCGCGTCGGTCATGAGGAGCAGGCGGTCACCGGCTTCGCAGCTGCCCTCAGCGAACAGGGTGCGGGCAGAGAGCAGCGCGCTGTCGTGATTGAGGCTGTTGAAAAGTCTCGGAGTGACGCCGAACTCGTCTGCATCTTCCACAGGAAAGGACCTGAGTATCTTTCCGTCCCGAACGTGAAAGAGACAGCTGTCACCCAACGCGGCGCAACGCCAGCGCCAGCCGCCTTCTGGTACCGGATCCATGCGCAGCATCAGCAAGGTGGCGGACGCTCCGCTGGCGAGTTTCGCCTGCTCATACCACTTCAAGGGATTCCCCTCCGCGGCGCGTCCCTCAATGTACTTTTCGAGCCACGGTTTCCAGAGGGAAACGGTGTTTCGAGCGAACGACTCAAAGGAAGGCCCACTACGGAAGACGTGCTCGTCCTCCCCGGCGTGTTGAGCGGCGGACTGGGCCAACAGGTGTGCCCAGTCCTTGGCCAGGACGCTTTCCGTCGCTCCGTCGGACATGCCCACGGCCAGTGGGGCATCGACCAGTTCGTCGAACCGCGGAGCTGGGACGACGTGGGCGGCATCCTCGCACTCGGCTTCTGTGCTGCCGTTCTTGGGCGCGAGGAGCTGAGTGACATAAAGGCCGCTCGAAGTCACCGGAGTTCGGTGGCGCGGGTGCCGATGTCGAGGAACTGGACCACGGACGTGACGTCGGCGTTGTAGACGAAACCGCGGGTGCTCTCGCTTACGCGCTGCCCCTGGGAGGCGGCATAAGAGCGCATGTGCGTGGGCAAGGGGCTCGACATGGCGAACAGTGCGCGAGCGTAGTCGTCCGGCAGGTCGGCGTCCGAGTCAGGGAACGCGCTGGGAGCACCGCCGGCCGCGGAGACGTGCAGGTTGAACAGGAGCACGGAGCCGTCAGCCGTCGCATGCGCTGTGATCGCGGCCGCCGACGCGGCGGGATCACCATCGGTCGACTCTCCGTCGGTCAGATTGAGAACGATGGGCGGAAAGCTGCCGGGATAGCGCTCGGTCCAGCCCGCCACCAGGGTTTCGGCGTACTTGAGCGCACGATTCATCGGAGTACCGCCCTGTGCGACAGGATCCATCCAGAGCGGGAATTGCACCGTGGTTTCGACCAGGCCTCCGGCACCGTCCGATACCTTCTTCGCCCGGCTTTCGATTCTCGCGGGTGCGTCGGCGACCTCGCTCAGAGGCACCAGGTCGCGTCCGGTGAGTTCTCCTTGGAAAGCGGAGCCCACAGCACTTCCGTAACCGATCACCGCGATATGAAAATAGTCGCGTACGCCTTCCTCTTTGGCGCACTTGACTGACAGTTCGGTCAGTAGCCGATTGATGGCATCGGCCACCACATCGGATTTCCTGGTGGGGTCGTCACCGCCGATCGGATCGGACATGGAGGTTGACTGGTCGACCAGAAAAATGAAGCAAGTCGGACTGGTGCGGCTGATTTCGGCTGTTTAGGGCATGCCGGTGTGGCCCCTTCCCCCATTGTTGTGAAGGGCTTCGCCGGGGGTTGGTGAGCAACTCTCCGGGCCCGCCCTTCCTGACCAGCAGTCAGACTATCGGTCCCGGCGTAGGCATCGCAGGGGCTAGAGGCGACGATCCGGTCAGTCGACGGCTACTTCTGTGCTTTTGCCGACGACTTCCGGCTGGCGACTGCTGCGGCTTCGCGTCGGGCGGCAGACGGGTATGAGGCAGCAGGACTATGACGCCTCACCTCAGCATTTCTGCTCGCCGAGCGCCGCGCGCAGCCAGTCCAGCGACCCCGTGTCCAGCACCGCCTCGGCCGGTCGCAGATCGGCTCGTTGCTGCTGGTCCGTCGCTCCGTCGACGGTGAACGAGTCGTAGGTCAGGGTCAGCTCGCCGACCTGGTGGTGGTGGAAGGACTTGGCCTCATGGGCCTCGCTGCCGCTGTCCATGCCACAACGATAGGCGCGCACGCGATCGGTGACCTGGGTGTGGCGCACCCCGGATAAGACCGCCCTGGTTGGCCTCCGGCTCACCGAACATGCTCGGACTCATGACGAACAACGCTTCAGACAGCTTGTCCCTGCCCGTTGCCGGTGTGCTTGCGGGTACGGGTGCGGGTCCGGGTCCGCTTGCCGGGCGGGTCGCGGTGATCACCGGAGCCAGCGCCGGGATCGGCGCCGCGACCGCACACCGTTTTGCCGCTGCCGGAGCGGCGGTCGCCCTGCTCGGCCGGCGATCCGGGCGGCTGGACGACCTCGCCGCGACCCTGCGGAAGGAATACTCCGCCGAAGCCCTGCCGCTCGCGGTCGATGTCACCGACTCCGTCGCACTGACCAACGCCGCGTCGACGATCCGCGCCGCCCTGGGCCGGCCCGACCTGGTCGTCGCCAACGCGGGGGTGATGCTCGGGGCGCCGTTCGACGAAGCGGACACGGCCGAGTGGGACCAGATGATCGACGTGAACCTGCGGGGTCTGCTGGCGACCGGCCGGGCCTTCGTCGCGGACCTGCTCGACGCGGCCGAAGCCGGACGGCCTGCGGACCTGGTGAACCTCAGCTCGATCGCGGCGGAAGTGATCTTCGTCGACTACCCGGTCTACGGCGCGACCAAGGCGGCGGTCAGCCAGCTGACCCGCAACCTGCGTGTCTCTCTGGGGCCTCGCGGTGTACGGGTGCGGTCCGTCGACCCGGCCTTCGCCGTCACCGAGCTCGGTGACGACATGGCACACGAGGCCACTCGGGCCGGACTGGCCGACATGCGCACGGCCATCACGACCATCACCGCGGAAGACGTGGCCGACGCCATCACGTACTCGGTGGCGGTGCCGGCCCGGGTCAACATCGCAGAGCTGACGGTCGTGCCCACCGAGCTCGGCTGAGAAGGGCGTGCGGGCGTCCACCGCGGCAGCGGGTGGGCGCCTTGTCGCGTGCTACGCCCAGCCGCCGTTGTGGGACCTGTCGGTCACGGTGGTCGGTGAGGCCGGCACGGCGTCGATCTCCTTGATGATGCGGAGCTGGAGCGCGGCCGGGATGACGGCCGAGCTGCTGCGCGACCGGCTGCCGTACCGCATCACCGGCA